>CAZCKI010000141.1:417-8209 GCA_964498815.1 uncultured Burkholderiales bacterium | reverse complement strand
GGCGCTGCGCGATTTCCTTGACGATCGCTAGGCCGATGCCGGTGCCCGATTCGCTGCTGTGTCCGCCGCGATAGAAGCGCTCGAATACCAGCTGGCGCTCGCTTTCCGGAATGCCGCGCCCGTCGTCCTCGACATCGATCACCGGCGATGCCGGATGCGCATAGCGTACCGTCACGCGGCCGCCCGGTTCGCTGTAACGAATGGCATTGTCGACCAGATTGGCAAGCATTTCGGCGAACAGCAGGGGATGCGCCTGCACCTGGATCTTCTCGGTGGGGGCTTCCAGGCCGAGGTCGATCGACTTGGCGGCGGCGCGCGAGTAAGCCTCTGCGATCACCGTGCCGACGGCGGCGGCTAGATCCACGGTTTCGAACTTCAGCGTTTCGTTGCTGTCGGCGTCGGCGCGCGCAAGCATCAGCAATTGGGTGATCAGGTGCGTGCTCTTGGCGGTGCCTTCGGCAATGCGTTGCAAGGCGGCGCGTGTGGCGTCGTCGGTCCGGTCGGCGTGCTGGCGCAGGGCGAGCTCGGTCTGCGTCTGGATGCCGGCCAGCGGTGTACGCAGCTGATGCGCGGCGTTGGCAATGAAGCGCTTGTGAGCGGTGTTGCTGCGGTCGATCCTTTGCAGCAATTCATTGAAAGCCTCGATCAACGCCGCCACCTCGGTCGGAGCCTCGCGCACATCGAGCGGGCGCACGTCGTCGAGCGCGCGCGCCGCTACCTGGCGGCGCAGGCGCTCCAGGGGCGCCAGGCCGGTCTTGAGGCCGAGCCAGATCAGGATGATCGACAGCGGAATCACCAGCAGTTGCGGCGCCACCACCCCCTTGACGATTTCCTGCGACATGCTTTCGCGTCGTTCCAGCGTTTCGGCGATTTGCAACACCGCGCGCGTCGGCGAGCCGTCGACCGCGCGAATCAGCGTGGCGATCCGCACCGGCTTGCCGCGTAGGTTGCCGGATCGAAACGTGACGGTGCCAGAATCGTTGCCGGCGTCCACCGGCACGGCGGGCAACTGCTCGTCGCCGAGCGCCAACTGGCCGTTGGCATCATCGAGGCGGAAAGCGATACGCGACAATTCGTCATCGGAAAGCAGCGTGCGCAAATCGGCCAGCAGGGTAAAGCGCGACATGGCCGGCGACCAGGCAATTTGCTCGGCCAGTGCGCGCGCATCGCTACCCAAGGTGCGATCGAACGATTCGTTGGCGAGCGCCACCCCCTTCAGATGGGCGATGCCGATGGCGGCGGGCCAGATCACCAACAGCGGCACCAGCATCCATTCCAGGATTTTTGAAAAAAGAGAGGCGCGCCGCGCAGGAGCGAGACTACGCGCGTTTGAGCTCATTGGACTTGTCGAGGCAGTAACCCAGGCCGCGCACGGTGGAAAGGCGGATGTGCGCCGGCTCCAGCTTCTTGCGCAGGCGGTGCACGTACACTTCGACCGCATTGGCGCTGACCTCGTCGCCCCACTGGCACAACAGGTCGATGATCTGGTCCTTGCCGACCACGTGGCCGGCGCGCGCCAGGAAAATCTCCAACAGCGCCACTTCGCGCGCCGACAGGTCCAGCGTTTCGCCGCGCAGCGTCGCGGTGCGCGAGACGCTGTCGAACACGAGCTCGCCGTGATGTTGCTGCGAAGTTGCCTGGCCGTGCGCGCGCCGCGTCAGCGCGCGCACCCGCGCCTCCAGTTCGATCAGCTCGAAGGGCTTCACCAGGTAGTCGTCCGCGCCGAGGTCGAGCCCGCGCACGCGGTCGTCGACGCCGTCGAGCGCCGTCAGGATCAGGACCGGTGTCGGCACCTTGTGCGCGCGCAAGCGCCGCAACACCTCGAAACCGTCGAGGCCGGGCAGGCCGATATCGAGGATGACCAGGTCGAACGCCTGGGTCGCCAGCGCGCTGTCGGCCGCCACGCCGGAACGCACGCAATCGACGGCGTAGTCGTTACCGCGCAGGGCGCGGGTCAGGCCGTCGGCCAGCATGGGATCGTCTTCTGCAATGAGAATTCTCATAGGGTGCAAGTGTACATAGAAGCTCGAATGCCCGATATTAATGCCCGAAAACCGGTCGCAGGCAGTCTGCGGCAGGCATAAAATCCTGTTCATGAACAAATTGCCACCTCAGCGGGAAATGTGGAATGCCTTCGTCAAGCGCGACCGGGGCTACGAGGGGATCTTTTTCCTCGGCGTGCGCACCACCGGGATCTTTTGCCGGCCCGGTTGCCCGGCGCGCCCGCCGCGCCCGGAGAACGTCGAGTTCTTCCACGACCCGAGTGCTGCCATGCACGCCGGTTACCGCGCTTGCCGGCGCTGCAAGCCGCTGCATAGCGCCGGCAAGGTGCCCACACACGTGGAGACCCTGCGCAAGATGGTGGAGGCCGACCCATCGGCGCGCTTGTCGGAACAGAGCCTGCTCGATATGGGCATCGACCCGTCGACGGCGCGACGGCAGTTCAAACGCTATTTCGGAATGACCTTTCACGCCTATCAACGCGCGCGGCGCATGGGTTCGGCGCTCGCCACTGTACGCAAAGGAGTCAATATGCTGGACACCCAACTCGACCACGGCTTCGAATCTTCCAGTGGCTTTCGCGAGGCTTTCGCCAAGCTGTTTGGCACCGCGCCCAGCAAATCGAGCGGGGTCACCTGTCTGTTTTCCCGCTGGATCGAATCGCCGCTGGGGCCGATGCTGGCGGTAGCCGACGATCGCGGCCTGCACATTTTCGACTGGGTGGATCGGCGTGGCCTGGAGCGCGCCATCGGCGCGCTGCGCAAAAAAGAGGCGGCCGTGATCGTGCCGGGTGAGCACCCGGTGCTCGACCAGATCGAACGCGAAATCGGTGAGTATTTTGCCGGACGCCGTAGCAAGTTCGATGTAAAGCTCGCATCGCGCGGCACCGATTTTCAGCGTGGGGTCTGGGACCAGCTGCTGCGCATTCCTCCGGGCGAGACGCGCAGCTACGCGGGTATCGCGCAAAAGATCGACCGGCCCACCGCCATGCGCGCTGTGGCCCGCGCCAATGGAGACAATTTCCGCGCCATTGTCATTCCCTGCCACAGAGTCATCGGCTCTGACGGAAGCCTGACGGGATACGGCGGCGGATTGGCGCGCAAACAATGGCTGCTCGATCACGAGCGTAAAGCTGCGTCCTAGTCAGCCTTTGGTGAGGATCGCCTTGCGCGCCTCTTCGGCGTTGGGGTAGCGGTCGTCCGGATTCTTGGCGAGCAGGCGGTCGATGATGCGCTGGCGGCCGGCGAGACGCTCGGGCAGCCGTGGAATCGGCGCTTTCAGGTGTTGCGACAGCACTTCGGCGCCGGTCGGCGCGAGAAACGGCGGTTTTCCGGTCAGCATCTCGAAGTAGAGACAACCCAGGCCGTACAGATCGCTGCGCGCGTCGACCGCGCTGGCGGTGGCTTGCTCCGGGCTCATGTAATAGGGTGTGCCGATCGCCACATCTTTTTGCGTCAGGTTCAAATGCGAATTGAGCTGCTTGGCGATGCCGAAGTCGGCCAGCACCGTCTCCCCGGTCATGCGCATCAGGATGTTGGCGGGTTTCAGGTCCCGATGCACGATGCCGGCGGCGTGGATCGCGGAAAGCGCCGCCGCAATCTCGGCGGCATGCTGCTGCGCCTGCGTCCCGGTCATGCCGGCGGCGATGTCGAGCCGCATGTCGCCGCCCGCCAGGTACTCCATGCCGATATACAGGAAGCGCCCGCTCAAACCGTGCTCGTAGACGCGCGCGACGTTGCGGTGCGAAATGCGCGAAAGCATATTGTATTCTGCGAGGAAGCGGTTGACCGTCTCGGTAGTCGGCACATTGGTACCGGCAAGCTTCACCAGTTTTAGCGCGTGATGTTCTTTGGTGGCCAGGTGATCGGCGAGGAATACTTCCGAGTCCGCTCCTTCGCCGAGCTTGCGGATGATCTGATAACCGGCGATGTCCGGCAGCGCGCCTTGTCGGGAACTTTGCACCAGGTCGGATACCGAACTTGCCGCCATGCGCGAAGCGCGCGATTCGATGCAGGAATTGACCGCCTCGGCAAGATCGGCGCTCTTGAATGGCTTGACCAAAAAGTCGCAGCCTCCCAATTGCATGGCACGACGGAAGGTGGCGCGATCTTCCTGGCTCGACATGAAGATGATGTCGGGCCGGCCGCCGATGGCCGGGTCGCGCCGCAACGCGCGTACGAATTCGAAACCGTCGATGTCGGGCATGCGGATGTCGGTAATGACGATAGCGGCAGGCTGCACCCGCAACATGTCGAGTGCCTCGTAGCCGTTGGCGGCGGCACGCACTTCGTGCTTTTGTGCGGCGAGGCTGCGCGAGATCAGCGACGCCACCACCGGGTCATCTTCGACGACAAGTATCTGAGTCATTCGCTAATCTGACCGATTGTGAGCGGGTTGGCAAATTCGCAGGCCCGGAAAATTCGATGAAGTCGCCTGCAATTCGCTCCGCAAGCCGTTTCTTTCGTCATAATTCGGTTTCGCCGATTTCGTTCAAGGATTGTCATGCGCGCCCATCTTGTTAGCCTGCTGTTGTGTGGAACCTGTCTCGCCGCCATTGCCGCGGAGCCGGCTACGAGCGCCGCGAAAGCCGCCGACCGGCCCACCGACTCCTTCCCTTACACGCCGGGGCTCGATGTCTCCGCGATGGACAAGACCGCCGACGCTTGCGTCGATTTCTACCAATATACCTGCGGCGGCTGGATGAAGAATAATCCCATTCCGTCCGACCAACCGCGCTGGAGCGTGTACGGCAAACTCACCCAAGACAATCAACGCTTCTTGTGGGGCATTCTTGAGGGTCTTGCAAAACAGAGCAAGGGACGCAATGCGCGCCAGGCGCAAATCGGCGATTACTTCGGCGCCTGCATGAATGAGGACGCCGTCGAGAAACTCGGTGCCGATCCGCTGCGCCCGCATCTGGCGATGATAGCCAGCATGCGCGCCAAATCGGATTTGCTGCGCGTGCTGGCGGCCCTGCATCCGGGAACCGGCAGCGCCGGCCTGTTCTTCGGCTTCGGTTCCAACCAGGATTTCGGCGATTCCTCCAAAGTCATCACGTTCGCCACCGCCGGCGGACTGAGCCTGCCCGACCGCGACTATTACCTGAAGCCCGAGGAAAAATCGAAATTGATCCGCGAGCAGTACGTCGCCCACATCGCCAAGATGTTCGGTCTGCTGGGTGACGCCGATGACGCAGCCAAGCGACATGCCGATACGGTGATGGCAATGGAAACCGCACTCGCCAAGGCGTCCTTGTCCCGTGTGGACAAGCGCGATCCCTACAAGCTGTTTCACAAGGTCGATGCCAAGGGCCTCTCCGCGTTGACCCCCGGATTTTCCTGGCCGGTGTATGTGAAAGCGCTGGGCATGCCGGCACAAAAAACTTTCAACGTCACCGAGCCGGAATTTTTCAAAGCATTGGAAGCGCTGTTGCAATCGTCCAGCCTCGACGACATCAAGACCTATCTGAGGTGGCACCTGGTCAACGCCAGCGCGCCGTATCTGTCCCGCGCCTTCGTCAACCAGGATTTCCAGTTTTTCAGCAAGACCCTGCGCGGCGTGCCGGAAATGAAGCCGCGCTGGAAACGTTGTGTAGCGCTGGTGGACAATCAACTCGGCGAGGCGCTCGGCCAAGAATTCGTCAGCCGTGCCTTCAGTGCCGGCCTCAAGCGCGACTCGCTGCGCATGACCCAACAAATCGAAAAGGCGATGTCGGACGATCTCGACCAGTTGCCGTGGATGAGCGCCGAGACCAAGCACAAGGCGATCGAAAAGCTGCATAGCGTCGTCAACAAGATCGGCTATCCCGATCAATGGCGCGACTATTCGAAAATGGTGGTGAAGGCCAACGATTTCGCCGGCAACGTCTGGCGCGGCAACCTGTTCGAGTCGCGTCGCGACCTCAACAAGATCGGCAGGCCGCTCGACCGCAAGGAATGGAGCATGACGCCGCCGACGGTGAACGCGTACTATAACCCGCAGATGAACGACATCAACTTCCCGGCCGGCGTATTGCAGCCGCCGCTGTATGACCCGAAGATGGATGACGCGCCGAATTACGGCAATACCGGCGGCACCATCGGTCATGAGTTGACCCACGGCTTCGACGACGAAGGCCGCCAGTTCGACGCCAAGGGCAACCTCAAGGACTGGTGGACCGAAAAAGACGGCAAGGAGTTCACCGACCGCGCCGGCTGCATCGTTGACCAGTACGCGCAATACACCATCGTCGACGAGATCAAGATCAATAGCAAACTCACGCTCGGCGAGGATATCGCCGACCTGGGCGGATTGGTGCTGGCGTGGAGCGCGTGGAAAGCTGAGGTAGCCGGCAAGAAACTCGAAGCGCGCGACGGCTTCACGCCCGAGCAGCGCTTTTTCATCGGCTACGCGCAGTGGGCCTGCGAAAACGCCCGTCCGGAAGATCTGCGCAACCAGGCGCTCACCAATCCACACTCGCCAGGCAAGTACCGCGTCAACGGCCTGGTGGTGAACATGCCCGAATTCGAGCAGGCCTTCGCCTGCAAGCCGGGGCAACCGATGGCGGCGGTGAAGCGTTGCCGGGTTTGGTAGCGGATTGGGCCGAATCCGCATTCATCCGCAGGAAGCAACAAGGCCGGCATCAGCCGGCTTTTTTGCATCCACTGCCGGCGTGATCCGATGCGTATCTGTCTCCTGACCAACCAGGACCTGCTCGCCACGCCGTTTCCCAAGGGCGACTGGCCCTGCGATCCGCGGCTCTTTTTTCCCGGCGCGCACTGGGAGGTGGAGTATCTGCGCCATGGCACGTCGGTCAGGCAAGTCGAGCGACGCATCGCCGAGGGCTTCGACGTATTTTTCAATCTTTGCGATGGCGCGGTCGCCCAGAAAACACCCGGCATCGAAGTCGTCAAAACGCTGGAGGCGCACGGTGTCGCGTTCACCGGAGCGACCTCCGAATTCTACGAACCCTCGCGCGAACAAATGAAGCAAGCCTGCCTTGCCGAGGGCATCGCCGTGCCGGCGTACGTCATGGCGCACGATGAAGCCGACGTCGAGCGCGCTGCGAAGACGTTGCACTTCCCCCTGTTCGTGAAGCATCACAACAGCTATTCCAGCGTGGACCTCTCTCGCCGCTCCCGCGTGCAAACCCCGGCAGGCCTGCGTCGGCAGGCGGCAAGGATCATGCGCAAGCACGGCATGGCCTTGATCGAGGAATTCATCGAAGGCACCGAATACACGGTACTCGTGGCAGAAAATTCGCAGGACCCACGGCACCCGAAAACCTATACACCCATGCAGTACCGCTTTCCCGACGGCGAGTCGTTCAAACACGCCCGGCTGAAATGGGTGGACTTCAAGGGCATGGAAACCTTCCCGGTCGCCGATGCCAAACTCGACGCGCGCCTGCGCGACGAATGCGCGCGCTTTTTTCTCGCGCTGAACGGCGCGAGCTTCGGCCGCTGCGACGTGCGTGTGGACCGAAACGGCACGCCCTATATGCTGGAAATCAATCCGAACTGCGGCATCTACTATCCGCCGCAGGATGCCGGCAGTGCCGACCTTTGTCTGTTGCACGACCCGGAAGGTCACGCAGGATTTACCAGACGTCTGATCGAAACGGCGCTGGCGCGGCGAAACAGAAGTACCCGCTAAAACCAGAGACAAAAAAGCCGGCTTGCGCCGGCTTCTCTGCTTTTCTCTCAAAAATCGTCTGGCTTCGCCAGCGATTTTTACAAGACAAGACCGGGCAAAAGTAGGTTTTTACTTTTGCCCGACTGGGCTTACATATCCATGCCGCCCATGCCGCCCA
>CAZCKI010000141.1:0-407 GCA_964498815.1 uncultured Burkholderiales bacterium | reverse complement strand
GCCCATTCCACCCATACCGCCGCCCATGCCACCGGCGCCGCCGGCATCGTCCTTCGGCAGTTCGGCCACCATGGCATCGGTGGTCAGCATCAGGGAGGCAACCGAGGCCGCGTTTTGCAAGGCAAAGCGCGTCACCTTGGTCGGGTCCAGCACGCCAAGTTCGACCAGATCGCCGTACTCGCCGGTGGCGGCGTTGTAACCGAAGTTACCTTTGCCTTCCACCACCTTGTTGACGACCACGGACGGCTCGTCGCCGGCGTTTTGCGCGATCATACGCAGCGGTTCTTCGATCGCACGCAGCACGATCTTGATGCCGGCTTCCTGCTCGGGGTTGTCGCCCTTGATCTTGCCGGCGTTGGCGCGTGCGCGCAGGAATGCAACCCCGCCGCCGGCCACAATGCCTTCTT
>CAZCKI010000140.1:0-8211 GCA_964498815.1 uncultured Burkholderiales bacterium | reverse complement strand
GTTCCTGACCCAATACGATCTATCCTCGCAGGAGGGCGTGTTGCTGATGTGCGTAGCCGAAGCCCTGCTGCGCATCCCCGATGCCGCCACCGCGGACAAGCTTATCAAGGACAAATTTGCGCAGGGCGATTGGGCGCGACACCTGGGACAGAGCGACTCGCTGCTGGTCAACGCCGGCACTTGGGGCATGATGCTGACCGGCAAGCTGGTGAGCGTGGAACCCAGCGATTTTGCCGACGTTACCGGCTGGCTGGGCAAAATGGCCAACCGCGCCGGCGAACCCATCGTGCGGGCCGCTCTTCGGCAGGGCATGAAGCTGATGGCCGAGCAGTTTGTCATGGGCCGCACGATTGAAGATGCGCTGCAGCGCAGCGACTCGGGCGACAACGCTCGCTACCGCCATTCCTTCGATATGCTGGGCGAAGCGGCCATGACCATGGCCGATGCCGAGCGTTACTTCGTCGCCTACCGCGACGCCATCAAGGCGATTGGCGGCTACGTGAAACCGGGACAAGGCGTATTCGAGGCGCCGGGCATCTCGGTGAAACTTTCCGCCTTGCACCCTCGCTACGAATTCGCCCAGCGCGAACGGGTGATGAAGGAAATGCTGCCCAGGGTGATGGCGCTCACCGAAATGGCGCGCGATGCCGGCATCGGCTTGACGCTCGATGCCGAGGAAACCGAACGCCTGGAAATCTCGCTGGAGCTGCTCGCCGCGGTGTTCGGCGATGCGCGTTTCCACGGCTACGAGGGGCTGGGACTCGCCGTACAGGCCTACCAGAAGCGCGCCCCGGCCGTGATCGACTGGCTGATCCAGTTATCCGAGCAGCACGGCCGGCGCATCATGACGCGCCTGGTGAAGGGCGCCTATTGGGACACCGAGATCAAGCGCGCGCAAATGCAGGGCTTCCCGGAGTATCCGGTGTTCACGCGCAAGGTGAACACCGACGTGTCCTACCTGGCCTGCGCGGCAAAAATGCTGGCGCGCCCCGACGCGTTCTACTGCCAGTTCGCCACCCACAATGCACACACCGTGGCGACCATCCTCACCCGCGCAAGCGCTCAGAGCCGCTTCGAATTCCAGCGACTGCACGGCATGGGCGCGGAACTGTACGATGAGTTGCCCGGTACACCCGCACCGGCATGCCGGGTCTACGCGCCGGTCGGAAGCCACGAAGACTTGTTGCCGTACCTGGTGCGGCGCCTGCTGGAAAACGGCGCCAATTCTTCTTTCGTCAATCGCATCGCCGACCCGGATGTGTCGATCGACGATGTGGTTGCCGACCCGGTTGCCGCCTGCTGCGCAAACGTCAGCAAGGCGAACGCGCGGCTACCCCTTCCCATCAAATTGTTCGACGAGGCCGACGTGAGCCGAATCAATTCCAGTGGTTTTTCCTTTGCCGATGCCGCGGCGCTCGACGCTTTGCAGGCCGGCATGGCCGCGCACCTCACCAAACGCGATTGGCAGGCGGCGCCGCTCATCGCCGGACAGACCATGCGCGGTGTCGCCCTCGAAGCCGTCGACCCCGTCTATCTGGAAAAAATCGGCGTGGTGGAAGAAGCCGACGACCAGCTGGTCGATCTTGCGCTGAAGATAGCCAGGGATTGCGTGCCGCCGGCCGCCGCCGAGCGTGCCGCCATGTTGGAGCGCGCCGCCGACCTGCTGGAAGAGCGTCGTGGTATGTTTATGGCGCTGATGGTGCGCGAAGCCGGCAAGACCCAGCCCGACGCGCTGGGCGAGGTGCGCGAGGCGGCCGATTTCTGCCGCTATTACGCGGCACTCTGTCGGCGGCATTTTTCCGGCCCGGAAGTGCTACCGGGACCCACCGGGGAATCGAACGAATTGACGCTCACCGGGCGCGGCGTGTTCGTCGCCATTTCACCGTGGAATTTTCCGCTGGCGATTTTCCTGGGACAGGTCGCGGCAGCCTATGCCGCCGGCAATGCGGTCATCGCCAAACCCGCCGAACAGACGCCGATCATCGCTTACGAGACGGTGAAGCTGTTGCTGGAAGCCGGTATGCCGCCCGACGCCATCGCGCTATTGCCGGGACCGGGCGAGACGGTCGGCGCCAGGCTGGTCAACGATGCGCGCATCGATGGCGTCGTGTTCACCGGCGGCACCAACACCGCGCAGGCCATCAACAAAAGCCTCGCCGCGCGCGCCGGCGCCATCATTCCTTTCATCGCCGAAACGGGCGGGCTCAACGCCATGATCGCCGACTCTTCGGCACTGCCCGAGCAGGTGGTCAACGACGTCATCGCCTCGGCGTTCAACAGCGCCGGCCAGCGCTGCTCGGCGCTGCGTATCCTCTGCGTGCAAAAAGACATCGCGCCGCGCATCGCCAAGCTGCTGGAAGGCGCCATGCAGGAACTGCGCCTTGGCGATCCGGCTCGGATCGAGACCGACATCGGCCCGGTGATCGACCGCGAGGCGCTCGCCATGCTGGTGGCGCACCGCGAAAAAATGGCGGCACAGTTCCCCACCGTCGGCCAGACCGCTTTGCCGCGCGACATCCCGCCCGGTCATTTCTTCGCGCCCTGTGCATTCGAAATTCCGCGCTTCGAGACGATTCAACGCGAGGTGTTCGGCCCCATCTTGCACATCCTGCCGTTCGAAGGCGAAAAGCTGATGGAACTGGTGGATACCATCAACGCCAGCGGCTACGGCCTGACGCTCGGCATCCATTCGCGCATCGAGGAAACCATCGCCGCCGTCCGCGCCCGCGCACGGGTCGGCAATGTGTACGTGAATCGCAACCAGATCGGCGCCGTGGTGGGTGTGCAGCCGTTCGGTGGAGAGGGCCTTTCCGGCACCGGCCCGAAAGCTGGCGGGCCGCATTACCTGTTCCGCTTCGCTTCTGAGCGGACCTTTACCGTGAATACCGCGGCGGCCGGCGGCAATGCCGCGCTGATCGCAAGTTCCGAATAAATCTGTAATCTGTACGTCACCCAAACGACGTAGGGTTGTCGAATTGAGCGAAAATCCACACATGCGAAATACGGTTTGCCTGGTGTTGCTTGCCACCCTGATGCTGGCCGGTTGCGCCTCGCGCATAGTGGTAACCGAGGAGCAGCGCGCCGTCACCGTGCCGCGTTTTTCCGATGCGCCGCTCGGCCCGCCGATGATCCAGGGCTGGAATCCATGGGTGTTGTCGCGGTTTTCCAAGCCGACTCAATACCGGGTGGTCGATAGCGATGCGGGCAGGGTATTGGAGGCGCATGCCGCTTCCTCCTCCTCCGGCCTGTTGCTCGACGTGAACGTCAATCCGCGCGAAAAGCCGCTGTTGTCGTGGACCTGGAAGGCCACGGAACTGATGGCCGACGCCGATACCACCATCCAGGGCAGCGACGATTCGCCCAACCGAATTGCCGTTGCTTTCGAAGGCGACCGCGGCAAATTCGATGTGGAAGACCGCGCCATGGCGTCGATGGTGCGGCTGGTGAGCGGCCGCGAGATGCCGTACGCCACCGTCATCTACGTTTGGGACAACAAGTTGCCGGTGGACTCGTTGTTCGAGCACCCGCGGTCCTCGCGGGTGCGGGTGATCGTTGCGGAGTCGGGGCCGGCACGAGTAGGAAAATGGCTACGTTTCACCCGCAATATTGAGGAAGACTATCGCCGCGCCTTCGGCGAGGAGCCGGGCCGGGTGGAATCGGTGGGGGTGCTGACCGACAGCAATTCGACCGGCCACAACATCATTTCCTACTACGGCGACATCGAATTTCACACGACCGCGCGGGCAACATCCATCGTCGGGTACTAGCTTCTCTCTGCATCAGACTTTAGCGACCCCCGCCGGTGCCGTGCTGCCGGACAGCAGCACCAGCATCGACTTGCCGTCTTCCTTCCAGAACTCGATCGCGTCCTCGAACAATTCGATTGCCGTTTCCAGCTGGCTTTCGTGGTGTTCGCTGAAGGCATCGGTGTGGTCGAAATAGATCAGGTAGCCGTCGGCGTCGACGCCGTCGAATTCGGTCAGGCAGTCGTAAAAGGCATCCCAGTTGTGACCGAAATGGGAGGGGAATTTCATCGCCATGGCGGCGTGGTTGAAGAACTGCTCCTTCTTTTCGATTTTCTCGCCTTCAAGGTGGAAGAACGCCCAATTGCGCGCCTTGGCGGCCGCCTTGATTTCGGACACCGCGGCATGTGATTTCAGCCAGAAAACCCCGCGCGCCTCATCGTGTGCCAGCAGCGTTTTCAGTTCCGGGGAAGCCATCGCTTTTATTCCTGGATGACCTTGAACGAGCGGTAATGGTCGTCGCTGTAGTAGCAGAGCTCACGGCTCTTGCCGCCGCAGACGATGCGCTTAGCGCCGCGATTGCGGGCGCCGGGGGTGGGCACCGTATATTCGTGATAGAAGCCGCGCGCCTGCGCCGGCAGCGCTTTCTCGTAATTGCCGAATACCACGCCATCCTTGCTGTAGGGAAATGGCCCTCCCTTACGGATCAAAGCCATCGTCTCGCGCGCTTCCTTGGGCAGGTCGGCGAGACTGACGGTGGCATATTCTTTCGGCGCCAATGCGGCCGCCGGTGTGCACGCGACGACGGCTGCCAGCAGCGTCAGCGCGGTAAAGACTCGAACCATCCACGTGGTGCGCATATTCATCACCGATCAGTTGGCGTTGCCGGATTTGTGCGGACAGGCGGGCTTCACGCAATCCGCATACAGGTAGAGCGAGTGATCGTGAATCAGGAAACCGCGGTCCTTGGCGACCTTTTGCTGGCGTTTTTCGATTTCGGAATCGTAAAACTCCTCGACACGACCGCATTGCAGGCAAACCAGGTGGTCGTGATGGCCGCCCTCGTTGAGCTCGAATACCGATTTGCCGCCCTCGAAGTGGTGCCGCATCAACAGGCCGGCCTGCTCGAACTGCGTCAGCACCCGGTAAACCGTTGCCAACCCGATATCGGCGTTTTCGTTGAGCAACAACTTGTAGATGTCCTCCGCGGACAGGTGCCGTTCCTTGGAGTTCTGGAACAGGTCGAGCACCTTCAGGCGTGGCAGGGTCGCCTTCAAACCCATGTTGCGAAGATCGCGGGACTCGGACATCGATCGCCTTTCGTGGAACTGCTTGCGGTTCGGTAAATCATAACCCTTTTGGCCCGGCAATCAAGCGCGCGCGGGATACGGTCGCTACCGGTGGCGACGCCCGCCTCGGTTATAATCGGGCATTCATGATAAGGATCGATCGATGTTGCGAAACCTGTTAGTTGCCTGCCTGCTGCTGCCCGCCCTGAATGCCTGCGGCGGGTTCGGCGTGTACAAGATCGATGTGCAACAAGGCAACCTGATTACCCAGGACCAACTGGCCAAGATCAAGCCGGGCATGAGCCGCCTCGACGTGCGCAACCTGCTCGGCACGCCCCTGTTGCAGGACGTGTTCAACGGCAACCGCTGGGAGTATTACTTCAGCAATGAACAGGGCAAGTACGGCCCCTTCGGCCGCGAATCGATGAAATACAGGGCGACGGTGTTTTTCGAAAACGAAAAGGTCGCCAAGGTCGAGGGCACCGCGTCCGAGAAGGAAATCTTCCTGGGCGGCGGCGAAAAACGCCAGCTGCCGAATACGTTGCCGCCGGGTGCGCCGCCGCCGAAGAAAGACCAGTAGGCAGGCTCCATGGCGGGCGCGCAAAGGCTTTGTATTGCTGGCGCCGGCGGCCGCATGGGACGCATGCTGATCGAAGCCGCGACGGCCGATGCCGCAGTATCGGTGGGCTCGGCGCTGGAAATCGCCGGCAGCCCCCTGCTGGGCCAGCCCGCCGCTCCGGGAGTGGTGATCGGTGCTGACGTTGCCGCCGCCTTGCAGGCTTGCGACGTGCTGATCGACTTCACCCGGCCGGAGGCCACCCTCGCTTACCTTGCCGCTTGTCGCCACGCGCGCAAGAATATCGTCATCGGCACCACCGGTTTTACGCCGGAACAAAAGCGTGAGATCGAAGCCGCCGCAGCCGACATCGCGGTGGTATTCGCTCCCAGCATGAGTATGGGCGTCAACGTGATGATGAAGCTGGTGGAAATGGCAGCGCGCACGCTGGGCGCCGATGCCGACATCGAAGTGCACGAGGCGCACCACAAAATGAAGGTCGACGCTCCCTCCGGTACCGCGCTGAAACTCGGCGAAATCGCCGCCCGGGCGCGCGGGCAGACGCTGGAAGAGGCGGGCGTATATGCGCGCCACGGCCTCATCGGTGAACGCAAGACCGGCAGCATCGGCTTCTCGGTGACGCGCGCGGGCGACATTGTCGGCGACCACACGGTCTTGTTCGGCGGAGTGGGCGAGCGCATCGAAATTACTCACCGTTCGGGTTCGCGCGCCAATTTCGCGCAAGGGGCCATGCGCGCCGCCAAATTCCTGGCCGGCAAGAACCAGGGCTTGTTCGATATGCAGGACGTGCTGGGGCTGAAATAGCGTCGGCTTCAGTTGCCCGGGGAGGCGACTTCGGGTACAATATCGCTTTAATCGCGTCGCAGCATAAAGCATTGAATTAGCGGCGAAAAGCGCGGGAAAGAGCCGATCGGGCCTTTCCCGTTTTTTATGCCCGCACGTTGCGGAACGCGATTAGAACCCGCTTTGGAGCAGTTTTGTGAATTCGCCCGCCCCCGCCCTGCTGGTCCTTGCCGATGGTTCGGTATTCCAGGGCGAATCCATCGGTGCGGCCGGCCACGCCGCAGGCGAGGTGGTGTTCAATACCGCCATGACCGGCTATCAGGAAATCCTCACCGATCCGTCCTATATGGGACAGATGGTGACGCTCACCTACCCGCATATCGGCAATACCGGCGCCAATGCCGAAGATGTCGAATCGAAACAGACCTACGCCTGCGGACTCATTATTCGCGATCTGCCGACCCTGGCTTCCAACTGGCGCATGCAGGAGACCCTGCCCGCCTACCTCGCGCGCAACGGTGTGGTCGCCATCGCCGGTATCGATACGCGCCGCCTGACCCGTCTCACCCGCGAAAAGGGCGCGCAAAACGGCTGCATCCTGGTCGGCGCGCACGACGAGGCTGCGATCAAAAAAGCGCATCAACTGGCGCAGGCCGCGCCGAAGATGGTCGGCCTGGATCTCGCCAAGGTGGTGAGTTGCAAGCAGCCTTACGACTGGACCGGCAGCACCTGGGCCCTCGGCAGCGGCTACCGCACGGCCGAAAATCCCAAGTTTCACGTGGTCGCCTACGACTACGGCGTCAAGCACAATATCCTGCGCATGCTCTCCGAGCGTGGCTGCCGCGTGACCGTGGTGCCGGCGCAAATGAGTTCGCGCGAGGTGCTGGCCCTGAAGCCCGACGGTGTGTTCCTGTCCAACGGCCCCGGCGATCCCGAGCCCTGCGACTACGCCATCACCGCCATCCAGGACATCATCTCCAAAGACGTGCCGGTGTTCGGCATCTGCCTGGGCCACCAATTACTGGGTCTCGCCTCGGGTGCCAAGACCATGAAAATGAAATTTGGCCACCACGGCGCGAATCACCCGGTGCAGGATCTGGACACGAAAAAAGTCTATATCACCAGCCAGAACCACGGCTTCGCGGTGGATGAGAGCACGCTCTCCGCCAACGTTCGCATCACCCATAAATCGCTGTTCGACGGCACCTGCCAGGGCATAGAGCGCACCGACAAAAAAGCTTTCAGCTTTCAGGGGCACCCGGAAGCCAGTCCTGGGCCGCACGAAGTCGGCTACCTGTTCGATCGCTTTGTGGAGATGATGCGGGGTCGGGGGCTGGGGGCTGGGGGCTAGGGTGAGGATCGCAAGTTACAAGGATTTGCAGGTTTGGCAGATAGGGGTTGAACTCGCGGTGACGGCATATGCCTTCACTGGTTGGTTGCCGAAGAGTGAAATGTATGGTTTAGCGTCGCAAATTCAGCGTTCGGCGGTTTCAATTCCTTCCAATATTGCGGAAGGGCATGGTCGTGATACGACAAAGGACTATTTACGATTTATTTCGATAGCAATTGGTTCCTTGGCGGAACTCGAAACGCAAGTGCAAATTGCTAACGTTGTTCACAAGATCAAATTGGAAGAATCCCAACAGCTTTTGCAAATGGCGGAGACTCTGGGCAGGAAACTTAAGACGCTGCAACGCAAGCTCAAAGCGAAACTAGACGAATAACCCCCAATCCCCAGCCCCCAGCCCCCAGCCCCAACACCCCATGCCCAAACGTACCGATATCAAATCGATCCTCATCATCGGCGCCGGTCCCATCG
>CAZCKI010000139.1:0-8237 GCA_964498815.1 uncultured Burkholderiales bacterium | reverse complement strand
GACCAGCGGGTTGTAGGCGTCGAGCTCGTCCTGGATGCCGGCTTGCTCGAACTGCTTTTCGATGCGCAGCATTTCCTGGATCTGGTAGCGAATCGTCAGCTCGTCTTCAAATAATAGGGTGACGTGGTCGCCGACGTGCACGCCGCGCAGGCGCTTGTGCGCGATGACCCTGGCGCGAAATTCGGGGCGTGCCTTGGCGTACGCTTCCAGGCTCATGAGGCTGTCACGGGTTATCGGGGATTTGGTGGCGTTCATGCGATTCCTTGTCTATTCTGGTATGCCGTACGCTTGGCGTAGCAGCGTCAGCGGATGGGCGAGCTTGGCGGTGCTCGCTTGGTCTTTTTTCAGCTGCTCGATACCCTGCGCTATGTGATGCCCGGCCAACTGGCAGTCGGAGCTGATGTAGTCGGGCCCGCCTTTGTCTTCATGTGCCTCGTGCATCTGCCGGAACACAGGACGACCGATCTTGAGCGCGGTCTCGTGAAACTCCTTCTTGACACCCCAGGTGCCGGCGTGTCCCGAGCAACGCTCGACCGTGGTGACGCTGGTACCGGGCACCATTTCCAGCATTTCGCGAGTCTTCTGGCCGACATTCTGCACCCGCGAATGACAAGGTATGTGATACGAGACCTTGCCCAACGGACGCAGGAAATCGGTCTTGAGCAAGCCGTCCTTTTGCCTCGCCACCAGGTATTCGAAAGGATCGAACATCGCTTCCAGTACCGCCTTCACGTCGGCGTCGGCCGGAAACATCAGCGGCAGTTCCTGCTTGAACATCAGCGTGCACGACGGGATCGGCGTGAGGATGGCGTACCCTTCGCCGGCGAGCCTTGCCAGCGGCGGGATATTCTTTTCCTTGAGGGCGGCCACCGATTCGAGGTCGCCCAGTTCCAGTTTGGGCATGCCGCAGCAGGCTTCCTTGTCGACCAGCACGTAGGGAATCTGGTTGTGGTCCAGCAGTTTCAGCAGATCGTGGCCGATGCCGGGCTCGTTGTAATTCACATAACAGGTGGAATAGATCGCCACCTTGCCGGGTGTGCGCTTGCCGTCAATCACGGGATGCGGTTTGCTTGCGTTTGCATGCGTGCGAAATTTCTGCGCAGTGAATTCCGGCACCCAGGCGTCGCGGTGCACGCCCATGGTTTTTTCGCCGAGCGCGCGCAGCGTCGGCGACTTGGCGGCGGCGTTGACGAATTGCACCACCACCGGGATAGTCGCAAGTTTGCCGTTGCGGTCAGTGGACGAGAGCGCCTGGTCGCGAAACCGGGTGGGCGTTCCCTGCTGGAACTGGATCGCCTTGGCGCGCAGCATCAGGTGCGGAAAGTCGAGGTTCCACGGATGCGGCGGCACGTAGGGACACTTGGTCATGTAACAAACGTCGCACAGGTAGCACTGGTCCACCACCTGCCAGTACTTCTCCTTCGGCACGCCGTCCACTTCGCCCGTAGCGCCTTCGTCGATCAGATCGAACAAGCGCGGGAAAGCATTGCACAGCGATACGCAGCGGCGGCAGCCGTGGCAGATATCGAACACGCGCTCCATCTCGGTGAGCGCCTGCGCTTCGTTGTAGAAGTCGGGATTCTGCCAATCCAGCGGATGGCGGGTGGGTGCTTCGAGCGAACCTTCGCGTGCGGTCATGTTTTCAATCGGTTTCCGGATGGGGCAGGCGGCACGGCGGCCGGCGGCCGCCGTGCAGATACGCGCTATTACAGCGTAGCGAGGTTGTCCAAAGCCTTTTGAAACTTGTTGGCATGCGAGCGTTCCGCCTTGGCCAGCGTTTCAAACCAGTCGGCGATTTCGTCGAAGCTTTCTTCGCGCGCCGATTTGGCCATGCCGGGATACATATCGGTGTACTCGTGGGTTTCTCCGGCGACGGCGGCTTTCAGGTTGAGCGAAGAAGAGCCGATCGGCAGGTCGGTGGCGGGGTCGCCGACGTGGGCGAGATAATCCAGGTGACCGTGCGCATGGCCGGTTTCGCCTTCGGCGGTGGAGCGGAACAAGGCAGCCACTTCCGGCTGACCTTCGATGTCGGCCTTGTTTGCGAAGTAGAGATAGCGGCGGTTGGCCTGCGATTCGCCGGCAAACGCGGCCTTCAGGTTGTCGTGCGTCTTGGTGCCCTTGAGCTTCATGGTGGTACTCCTCTGGAAAGATCGGACCTGTTGCGGACGAACTGCTGCATGGGATGCAGTGCGCCAAGGTAACGCCGAATGGTCAATTCGTCCAATAGATTGAAATGATGCAATCAATAGCACTTCCCTATCGACGAGATGGCCGAAAATTTGCGGCTGCGCTCGCTGCGTGTACCATCGGTCGCCATGGCTTCCAAGCAATCCGGTTTCGCCGCACGCATCGTTGCCTGGCAGCAGCGCGAGGGCCGGCACGGCCTGCCCTGGCAGGACACCCGCGACCCGTACCGGATCTGGCTGTCCGAGATCATGCTGCAGCAGACTCGGGTGGCGACGGCGATCCCTTACTTCGAAAAATTCCTGGCGAGCTTCCCCGACGTAAAGGCCTTGGCGGCGGCGCCGGTCGATGAAGTGATGCGCCACTGGGCCGGCCTCGGTTACTACGCACGTGCGCGCAACCTGCATCGTGCGGCGCAGCAGATTGTGGCGAATCACGCCGGCGAATTTCCGCGCGACCTTGCTGCATTGCAGGCATTGCCCGGCATTGGCCGCTCCACGGCCGGCGCCATCGCTGCGTTTGCGTTCGGCCAGCCGCAACCTATCCTCGACGGCAATGTGCGGCGTGTGTTTGCAAGGCACTTCGGCATCGACGGCGACGTGCGCAGCAAAGAGGTCGAAGCGAGACTGTGGGACGAAGCCAGCCGGCAACTGCCCGGCAGCGGGATCGAGGCGTATACGCAAGGCCTGATGGACCTCGGCGCGACTCTCTGCGCGCGTAGCGACCCGGCGTGCCTGCTGTGCCCCGTGCACGAGACCTGCGTTGCCCACCGCGAGGGGCGCGTCGACGAATTGCCGCAAAAGCGCGCGACCCGCACGGTGCCGCATCGGCAGACGCGCATGCTGATCCTGATCTCGAGCGGCGAGGTACTGCTGGAACGCCGGCCGCCGACCGGGATTTGGGGCGGGCTGTGGTGTCTGCCCGAGGTCGCCATCGATGCCGACGCCATGCAGATTGCCCGCACCCGCTACGGCGTGCGCGGCCGTTCGCTCGGCGAACTGGATGCCGTCCGTCACGGCTTCACGCACTATTCGTTGACGATTTTTCCGCTCAAAGTATCGGTATCGAAACGCGAAACGCGCGCCATGGAGCCGGGACTGATGTGGCTGAATCTGGACGATGCCAAGGACGCGGCCCTGCCCGCCCCGGTGAAAAAAATCCTGCGCGCTTCCCGATAGCGCCGCTCAATCGATCAAACGTTGTTCGCGAAGGAATTGCTGCAGGATTTCGAGCCGCATGCCGGCGTCGGTCAGTTCGAGCATTTTCTGCTTGATGGCGTTAGCGAAAGGCAACAATTCGATCACGCGAAAAGCGACCCACGCGGCATCGTCGTACCTTTCTTCCAGCGGCGGCTGACCGGCGCGGACCTTCGGCAGCACCTTCTTCAGGAATTCGACGTTGGCGGCCAGGGCTTCGCCGTCGAACGGCGCATCCGGCTCGATCATCTCGACGCGACCGACGATCAGGCCCGAGGGACCCGCCTCGGAGGAGAGTAGGCGAAACCGCGACTCGCCGAGCACCCGCAATTGCAGGACGCCGAGTTGCTCCATGTCCCAGTCGTCGATGCGGGCGACCGTACCCACCGCTTCCGGTATCGCCGGCGCACCGACTTCGGCGCCTTCGCGTATCAGGCAGATGCCGAACGGCTGGGCGTTCTTGAGACAGGCCTTGGCCATGTCCAGGTAGCGGGTTTCGAATACTTTCAGGGAGAGGCCGCCGCCTGGAAACAATACGGTACCGAGCGGAAAGATCGGCAGCAACATCACCCTGGGTGCATCGACCGCCAGCAAGCCGGCCGCAACGCGCTCGACCAGCGAGCGAATCATCGCGCCGATGCGACCATGTCGCGGTGGCGCACCAGCACCTGCTGGTTACTGCCGAAGCGCTGCGCCAGCTCCTCGACGATATACACCGAGCGGTGCTGGCCGCCAGTGCAGCCGATGGCGATGCCCAGGGCGGCACGGTTGTCGCGCGCGAACGAGGGCAGCCAGCGCAACACAAACGAGGCGATATCGTCGACAAAATGGCCGACATTGAGGTCGCCTTCCAGGAACGTTTTCACCGCCGCATCGCGCCCTGACAATTCACGCAGGGCGGGATCATAAAAAGGATTGGGCAGGATACGCGCGTCGAACACCAGATCGGCATCCATGGGGATGCCGTGCTTGAAACCGAACGACTGGAAGGTAATCGTGATGCGCGATCGATCGACGGTCAGCCAATCGCGTATCCAGCCGCGCAAGGTGTTGGGACTGGTGCCCGAGGTATCGATGCGATGGCCCAGCTCCGCCACCTCGGCCAGCATGCGCCTCTCGGCGGCAATGCAGGCCAGTACGCCGCCTTCGACCTGGTCGGCGAGCGGATGCGGACGCCGGGTCTCGGCAAAGCGGCGGGTCAGGGCATCGTCGTTGGCATCCAGAAAAATCACCCGGCAGTCGATCGACTTCGCCGCCATGTCGCGCACGATTTGCGGCAGGGCCGCGACCGCGGCGCCACCGCGCACATCGACGCTGACGGCGAGCTTCTCGCTGCTGGCGCTCTCGAGTAGCGCGGGTATCAGCTGCGGCGGCAGGTTGTCGACGGCAAAATAGCCGTCGTCCTCCAGCACCTTGAGTGCGACACTTTTGCCGGCCCCGGACAGGCCGCTCAGCAGGATCAGCTGCACGTGCGCAGTCAGCCGGTACCGGCCGCGCGCGCGGATTTCGCCGGCGGCTCCGCAGCCACACCTTCCTCGCCGTGTTCGCGCATCGCTAGATCGTGCCGGTCGAGAAAATCCTTGGTGGAATCGTAGCCGCGCGTCTGCAGGATGTAGTGGCGCACCGCCGCTTCCACCAGCACGGCAAGATTTCGTCCGGCCACCACCGCCAGCGTCACGGTGGGTATTTCCACACCCAGAATTGCGGTCGAGCTGGATTTGGTTTGCAGCCGGTCGAGGCCGCGGAAGTATTCCTCGCTGGGACGCTCCAGGTGCACGATCAATCTGAGGGTCTTGTGCGGCCGCACCGCCGTTTCACCGAAGATAGCCTTGATATTCAGCACGCCGATGCCACGCACCTCGAGGAAATCGCGCAACAGCACCGGGCAACGCCCCTGTATCGTTTCCGGTCCGATCTGGTAGAGCTCCACAGCGTCGTCCGCGACCAGGCCGGCGCCGCGCGAAATCAGTTCCAATGCCAGCTCGCTCTTGCCGATTTGCGAATCCCCGGTGACGAGGATGCCGAAGCCGAGCACGTCCAGCAACACACCGTGGCTGGTGGTGATCTCCGATAACTCGCGCTGCAAATAGGGCCGCAGCAGGTTGACGAAAACACGGCTTCTTTTTTGCGAGAGAAACAGCGGCGTGCCGAATTGTTCGGCGGCGGCGATCAGATAGTCCGGAGCATCGACGCCGTCGCAGAGGAATACCGCCATGGTTTCGCCGGTGCACAGCGCCTTCAGGCTTTCCGCGCGTTGCTGGTCATCCAGATTGCCGAGGTACTCGAGGTCGCTGGCGCCGAGCGCCTGCATCAGGATCGGATGAATCAGGTTCAGGTGGCCTACCAGGCCGACACCGGGTCGGTTGAGGGCGTCGTTGGTCAGGCTGCGGGCAGCACCCGCACGCCCTCCCACCCAGGAGAGCTGCAGCTTCTCGCGGCGCTCGTCAAACAGCCGCTGAACGCTTAGCTTGGGCATGAAGCGGGAACGGCGACCATTCGGTCAAAAGGCGATGCACGATGGCCGGATCGGATTCTTGTTCCAGGGCGAGGCGCAACTCGGCGTCGCTGAACATTTGTGCGAGCTCCGACAGCAGGTTCAGGTGCTGCTCGGTGGCATGCTCCGGTACCAGCATGGCGAACACCAGGCGCACGGCATTGCCGTCCGGCGCCTCGAAGGGGATTCCCGCCTTGGCGCGAATGAACACGGCCAGCGTGTCGCGCAGGTTCTTGATGCGACCGTGCGGTATGGCGACGCCGAAGCCAAGGCCGGTCGAACCGAGCTTTTCGCGCGCGAACAAGGCGTCGAATACCTGCGCGCGCGCGACCTTGTCCTCGTTTTCGAAGATCAGGCCGATTTGCTCGAACAAGCGCTTCTTGCTGGTGATGTCGAGATCGAGCGCAACGTGGGAGATGGAAAGATGCTTTGCCAGGACGTTCATCAAGGGCGGCGAATGTTTCTTGCCGGGTGCAGGTAGGGGAGGGGGTGGAATTGTAGCGCGACCGGCCCGGCTTGTGCCGGTCGCAGTGTTTATTCAGTCTTCGCTCTGCCGCTTGATGGCTTCCGCGCCGTGACGGTCCTTGATCTTTTCCTTGTGCTTGACGATCTGGCGGTCAAGCTTGTCGACCAGCAGGTCGATGGCCGCATACATATCGCTGTCTTCGCTTTCGACAAAAATGTCCTTGCCGGAAAGGTGCACATTTGCCTCGATCTTCTGTCGGAGCTTTTCCACGGTGAGAATCATGTTGACATCGATGACATGATCGAAGTGACGATCGATGCGAATCATTTTCGACGAAACGTATTCACGCATGGAAGGCGTGATTTCGAGGTGATGGCCGCTCATATGCAAATTCATTTGCCGGTCTCCTTTTCGTTGACACTACCGTTGTACGCCATTGTTCCGTATCGCGTTACTGCCATTGCCCGCGGCAATCGATACCGCGGTTGCTACAAAGCCTTTCGCATATTGGCCGGCTGGATCATCATCGCCTCACGATACTTGGCGACGGTGCGTCGCGCGACCAGGATACCCTGCTGCGAGAGGATGTCCGAAATGCGGTGGTCGGACAGCGGCTTCTTGCCGTCCTCCGCTTCCACCAGCTGCTTGATCAGCGCGCGGATCGCCGTGGCGGAACACTCACCGCCGGTGTCGGTAGCGACGCTCGAACCGAAAAAGTATTTCAGTTCAAATATGCCGCGTGGCGTCAGCATGAATTTCTGCGTGGTCACGCGCGACACGGTCGATTCGTGCAGCCCCACATGGTCGGCGATTTCGCGCAGCACCAGCGGTCGCATCGCCACTTCGCCGTGATCGAAGAAGTGCTTCTGCCGTTCGACGATGGCCTGCGTCACGCGCAGGATCGTATCGAAGCGCTGTTGCACATTCTTGATCAGCCAGCGCGCCTCCTGCAGCTGGCCGGCTAGATTCTTGCCGTCGGCGTCGCGGCTCTTTTGCAATAGATCCGCGTAAAAACGGTTGACCCTGAGCTTCGGCATGGCGTCGCGGTTCAGCACCGCCTGCCAGCGTCCCTGTACCTTCTTGACGATGACATCGGCGACCACGTAGCGGGTGTCGCTTTGCACGAACTTGCGGCCGGGCTTCGGATCGAGCGAGACGATCAATTCGCGCGCGGCGCGCAGCGGCGCGTCCTCGCAGCGCAGCTGCCGCTTCAGTCGCGCATAGTCGCGCGCGGCCAAGGCATCGAGATGTTGCTCGACGATGCGCAGTGCCAGGTCGCGCGCCGACGATGGCGGCATCGCCCGCAACTGCAGGCCGAGGCATTCCGACAAACTGCGCGCACCGACGCCGGTCGGGTCCAGGTTTTGCACGTGACGCAGGGCGATCTGCAGTTCGTCCAGATCGCACTCGATGTGTTCGGCGAACTGCGCGCACAGATCGGCCAGGTCGTAGGAAAGATAACCGTCCTCGTCCAGGTGTGCGATCACCGCGATGGCGAGCCTGCGATCGTGCTCGGACAAGGCCATCAGCGACAGTTGTTCGATCAGGTGCGCCTGCAGGGTCGGCTCGGCGGCGGCCACCTGCACGCGCTCGCCTGGGTCGTCGCCGTCGTCGTTGTCGCGCGTGCCACCGCCACCGCCGTGCATGCCGTCATCGAAACCAAAATCGGCATCGGAGCGGTCGCCGTCCCTATCCCGGTCTCCATCGCGGTCGGCGGGCTGGGCCGCACTTTCCGGAGCCGAGGAAAACTCGGCGGGACCGGTGTGGCCGGAAAGCGGTGAAATGTCGTCGTCGGACGGATCGTCGCGCTCCAGCAGCGGATTGTCGGCCAGATAGCGTTCGAGTTCCTGGTTCAATTCCAGCGTCGAAAGCTGCAACAGCTTGATCGACTGCTGCA
>CAZCKI010000138.1:2051-8251 GCA_964498815.1 uncultured Burkholderiales bacterium | reverse complement strand
GACGGCGAGGCGGCGCTGGAGCAGCTCAGCAGCGAGCGGCCCGACCTGGTGATCGCTTTACGCGACCTGCGCGAAAAGCTGAAGAGCGACCAGCGCTCTGGCGAAGGCACCCATCTGAAAATGCCGCACCAGGAAGCCGCCGCCGCCGATACGCACACCGCCGCACCTGCCGAACCCGCGTTGCCCTTCGATCCGGCCGCCATGTTCACCGCGGCGGAAGCAGCACCGGTTGAAACGCCTGCCCCGGACGCGCCTTCCGCGGCGGCAGAAGCCTTGTTTGCCAGCATGCCTTCGGCGCCCGCCGAGGCCGCCGCATCTGCCACAAACGCCGCCGCTACCGGTGATGCCGCCAAGCCCTTCGAGTCCGGCAAGGACCAGCGTCGCGTGGTCGACGACGTCGACGCCGATCTGTTGCCGATCTTCCTCGAGGAAGCACGCGAAATCATCCCGCAGGTGGGCGATGCCATGCGCCGCTGGCGCACCACGCCGGCCAACCACGAACCGGTCACCGAGCTTGCGCGCCACTTGCATACCCTGAAGGGTTCGGCGCGCATGGCGGGCCTGATGCGCCTGGGCGAACTCGCGCACGTGCTCGAAGCGCGGGTGATCGCGATGGACGCCGAATCGACGCCGGAGGTCAGGCGCTTCGACGACGTCGACAACTATCTCGACCGCTTCAACGCCGCCATCGACGGCCTGTTGCGAGGCGACCTGGCCCCGCCGGTGGAAATCCCCATCATCCTCGACATGGCCGAGGACCTGCCGGTGCCGATGGCGAAACTCGCCGCCGCCCGCGCCGAAATCGCCGCCGAAGGCGAAAAACTGGAAGGCCGCGAGCGCCATGCGCTATTGCGCGTCAACGCCGATTTGATCGACCGCTTTGTAAACGAGGCCGGCGAATTGGCGATCGCTCGTTCGCGCATCGACCTCGAACTGATCACCTTCAAGCAGTCGCTGCTGGAACTCTCCGAAAACGCCAACCGCATGAAGGCGCAGTTGCGCGAAATCGAAATCCAGGCCGAATCGCAAATCCAGTCGCGCATCAAGGAAGCGCAGGAATCCGGCGCCCAGTTCGACCCGCTGGAATTCGACCGTTTCTCGCGCACCCAGGAACTGACGCGTTTCATGGCGGAAAGCCTGAACGACGTGGTCACCCTGCAGATTTCGCTGCAAAAAAACCTCGACGAAGCCGAAGCGGCGCTGTTGCAGCAGGGGCGGCTGAACCGCGACCTGCAACAGGGCTTGATGGGCGTGCGCCTAGTGCCGTTGGGCAACCTGCAGGATCGCTTTTATCGCCTGGTGCGGCAGACCGCCAAGGAACTCGACAAGAAGGTCAATCTGGAATTCCGCGGTGCGCGCGTCGAAATCGACCGCTCGGTGCTGGAAAAAATCACCCCCGCTTTCGAACATTTGCTGCGCAACGCCGTTGCGCACGGACTGGAGACGCCGGCCGAACGCATCGCCGCCGGCAAGGCCGACATCGGCGAAATCAATATCGACGCCCAGCAGGTCGGCAACGAAGTCGTGTTGACCCTGCGCGATGACGGCGCCGGCCTCAACTTCCCGCGCATCCGCGAAAAGGCGATCGCCAAGGGGCTGGTGAGCGTCAACGACGAAGTCAACGAATCGCAGCTCACGCAATTCATTTTCATGGCGGGCTTTTCCACCGCCGAAGTGGTCACGCAGCTGGCCGGCCGCGGCGTCGGCATGGACGTGGTGAGAAACGAAATCATTTCGCTGGGCGGCCGCATCGATATCACCTCGGCCACCGGACGCGGCACCACCTTTACCATCGTGTTGCCGTTGACGCTGGCGGTGACGCAGGCGGTGATGGTGACGGTGGGCGAAACGCGCTACGCGATCCCCTCGGTGATGATCGAGCAGGTGCAGGAGTACAAGGGCAAGCGCTACGAGCCGCTGCTGGACATGAAGGAAATCGACTGGAAGGGCAATCGCTATCCGCTGCGTTCCATGGAAGGCCTGCTCGGCGGGCAGCCCAAGGTGTCCGCCATACGCAAAGCCTACGTGATTCTGGCCAAGAGCGGCCAGCAGCGCGCCGCAGTGCAGGTCGACGAAATCATCGGCAACCGCGAAATCGTGGTGAAGCCGATCGGCCCGCAAATGGCGCGCCTGATCGGCGTGGCCGGCGCCACGGTGATGGGCGACGGCCAGGTGATCCTGATCATGAACCCGGTGCAATTGCTGTTCCGCGAAACCGCCACCGTCAGCGTCGAAGCCGGTACCACCTCCAGCGAAACGTCGGCCGCACCCGCCGCCATGTCGGCGGAAGCCGCAGCCGAGACGCAGGAAGCGCCGGCCGGTCCTTCGCTCGCCGAATCCTTCGCCGCCGAAACCGAACGCGCCGCCGCCGCACCGATACTCGCGCGCACCACGCGCCTGGTGATGGTGGTGGACGATTCGCTCACGGTGAGAAAGATCACCAGCCGCATGCTGACTCGCGAAGGCTTCGAAGTCGCCACCGCTAAGGACGGCATCGACGGCCTTCAGCAGTTGCAGGACATCGAACCCGACATCATCCTGCTCGATATCGAAATGCCGCGTATGGACGGCTTCGAATTCGCCCGCAACGTGCGCGCCGATGCCAAGACCAAACACATCCCGATCGTGATGATCACCTCGCGCACGGCCGACAAGCACCGCAATCACGCCCTCGACATCGGCGTCAACGAGTACATGGGCAAGCCCTACCAGGAAGAACAGTTGCTGGCGGTGATCCGCCAATACACCCACGCGCCGAAGGCGGCTGCCGCTGCCGAGTAAGGTTTCTGCTCCGTCAACGACGCATGGGCAAGACCTTTCTTGCCGGAGCCCGCGATGCGATCCTTTTCGAACCAAGATTACCTGGGCCGCGTGTTGCATGCGCCACTCGGGCGCCGCCGTTTTCTCAGCGCGTCCGCCGCCGGCGTCACCGGTCTCATGCTGCCTTGGACGGCGCACGCGGCCGACAAACCGGTGCACGACTTGCGCGGCAACGTAAAGATCAACGGCCAGCCCGCCACCTACGATTCCATCATCTACCCGGGCGACACCGTGACGACCGGTTCTGACGGATACATCGTGTTCATAGTCGGTTCATCGGCATTCATGCTGCGAAGCCGCAGCGAGCTGGTGGTGGAGAAGCCGAAGGAGGACGCCTTCGGCGCGGCCTACGGCATTCTGCGGCTGGTGACCGGCGCGCTGGGGGCCACATTTCAAAAAGGAACCCCGGCGCGGCTCCGCACTGCCAACGCCACCGTCGGCATTCGCGGTACCGGCGTCTATATGGAAACGCGCGGCAACGGCACCTACTTTTGCACCTGCTGGGGTACCACCGAAATCGGCGTCAACGACGCACCGGTGCAACGCGAAACGGTGACCGCCACCCACCACAACCCGCGCATGATCGGCTACAAGCCGGACGCCGACGGCAGCTACTTCGCGCCGGCGCCGTTCGAGACCCACACCGACCAGGAGATGGACATCCTGGAAAAATGTGTGAGCCGCCGCGCGCCGTGGATCGAGCAGAAGAAGTAGGCAGGCCTTAACCGCCTCTTACGGCGTCGCTCGCAAAAAAAAGAGATGTCATTCTGAGCCGCAGGCGAAGAATCTCATCCGCACGCGCTGGGCAATCATGTTTTTTGGGGCCGCTCGCAGTGAGAGGCGTCCGGGAGATTTGACGTCAAAAGCTTGAAACACAGAGACACAGAGAACACAGAGAAAACCCAAATTGCCTTTGAATTTCTCTGTGCTCTCTGTGTCCTCCGTGTTTCAGCCTTTACGCCTTTATCGTCATGATCTGCAGGCGGTGTCCTCTAGGCACCCGCCCAGTTCACCATCCCGGTGTAAGCCGTCGCCAGGATCACCAAACCAAAAGCGATGCGATACCACGCAAACGGCGTGAAATCGTGGCTGGACACATAGCGGATCAGCCAGCGCACCACCACAAACGCGGACGCGAACGCGGCGATCGAGCCGACACCGAAACTCGGCCAGTCGGCCGCCGACAACAGCGCGCGTTCCTTCCACAGCGAATACACGGTCGCGCCGAAGATGGTCGGGATGGCCAGGAAAAACGAAAACTCGGTGGCGCATTGGCGCGAAAGCCCAAAGAACAACCCGCCGATGATGGTGGCCCCCGAGCGTGAGGTGCCGGGAATCAGCGCCGCACACTGCGCGAAACCGATTTTCAGGGCATCTTTCCACGTGAGCTGATCGACCGATTCGATCAGGCGCGCCGGCGAACCGGCAATGCGCTTGCGGTACCAGCGCTCGGCAAAGAAAATGATCACACCGCCGATGATGAAGGCCAACGCCACCGGCACCGGTTTGAACAACACCGACTTGATGGCGTGATTGAACGCGACACCGAACACCGCGGCCGGCAGGAACGCCACCACCAGATTCAGGGCAAAGCGTTGCGCGATCGCATCGGAGCCCAGGCCCCGGAAGGTCGCGATCAATCGGGTGCGGTATTCCCAGCACACGGCCAAAATCGCACCGGCCTGGATAACGATCTCAAAGACCTTGCCCTTTTCATCGTTGAAGCCGATCAGGCTGCCCGCAACGATCAGATGCCCGGTGGAAGAGACCGGCAGGAATTCGGTCAGGCCCTCGACGATGCCGAGCAGCAGGGCTTTCCACAGCAGCAATAATTCCACGCGGACTCCGCGATGTTGGGGGACGCGGCATTATACGTGGGGGAATGGGGCGAAAAAGTGGCGGCGACCTTATGAGCCATGGAAGATGATTCGTTGAACTAGAATGTTTCCTGCATTTATTGGCGGGGTTGATAGAAGGCAAGCTGCTGAATTCGGCAATGAAAGCCCCGACATTGATCACCGCGATCTTGAATGTCTTAGCGTTGCTATTTTTGGGGACGGCGCAAATATGAAATTGCACAATATGGCCAGGCTACTATTGTTAATGTCATTGTCGCTACCAGCAGCAGCGTCAGACCTCAGGGAA
This sequence comes from uncultured Burkholderiales bacterium, assembly GCA_964498815.1. Classification (GTDB taxonomy): domain Bacteria; phylum Pseudomonadota; class Gammaproteobacteria; order Burkholderiales; family Usitatibacteraceae; genus UKL13-2. Next base: position 3,286 of record CAZCKI010000138.1, on the reverse strand, counting down.
GTAGTAATCGGGCTTTATAAAGACTACGCGTGGAGCGCAATTTTTGGTGTGGAGCTTTCCCATAATATGAAAACCGTAAATGCCGAGGATGGCAAGGTATTGAGCAAGTACTTTTCCGCAGAGTTATCCAAAGCTATTTCCGATGACAACAAGTGCGTTGCGAAAAACGGTGAGTTTTGCAAACTGGACTACGATATTTTGTTTGACTCTCAAGACCCAGTCATCACCGATTTGAATATTCTTGGATGCGGCAGCGAGTGTGTGAAAGTTTGCTTCAAGGAAATAGAAAAGAAAAAATGTATTACGGTAAACGGGCAAAGTAACGCGGGCGCGACCCGCATTACTGATTTTGTTTATGAGGACGGCAGGTCGCTTAGAAAATCTCTTGGCCTAAAGAATTAACATCAGATGATTCTAGACGTTACGTTGTGGCTCCTTTCGCTATTAATTGCAGTCAATATCGGTATTCAAAGCTATGCGCCTACCGGTCCGTGGTTCTATTTTGTATTCGCTGGATGCATGCAATTCGCACTGGTTTGGGAACACGGATACAAAAAATATCTGCGTACTGGGAGACGGGTAATTTTTATTTTGTTCTATGCGCTTCCGTTCATTGGCGTGGTGACACTAGTCGCAATGCGCTTTCTGCGGCAGATGAATTAACTGCTGGACTTAAGTCTTTCATCACTGCATGTCACTAAAAATCCCCGACTATCCAGTCAACTGAATTCGTCCACATCCCCCTCTGGATTTTAGGCGCGCAATCTGACCTACTAGCGCTGGGGCAGTGCGCCCACACCATGTTGCAGTGCAACGACTAGAAGTGATTTGTTTATTCCAATCGCTTGAATAAGCGAGGCTTTTTTCGCCGAGAATTAGCGGCGAAGCGAGGTAGCTTGGCGGCCAGCCAAGCCTCGGCGTCATTCATCGCGAATGCCGCAAACGTCACTGGACCCCGGCTTTCGCCGGGGCGACGGCTTTCGTTTTGGCTTCGAGTCTAAAACGCCGGCGCAGGCGGAACTACAGAATCAGCGCAATGCCATCCCGCCGCACCTCGATCCGCTTCGGCGTGAGCGACAGCCCGTAGCGTGTCAGCTGCTCCGCCGAAAACGCGTACAGCGCTTTTTCCTCGAGCGCGTCTCGCGCGACCGAGGTGGCGGCTTTGGAGAGTGCGGCGGCGAGGGCTTCGGGCATGTGGTCGCTGCGAATGGTTTCCACGCGCGCGTTGTCCAGGA
>CAZCKI010000138.1:0-2041 GCA_964498815.1 uncultured Burkholderiales bacterium | reverse complement strand
ATTGCAGCTTGGGGTCGTAGCGCGGTAGTCCGGAGATGACCACGCTGCCGCTGATCGATTTGCCGGTGAGCGACATCTTTGCCACCATGTCGAAGGAGGCGGCCAATCGCGGGCCGCTACCGGTTTCGCGGGTTTCGAAGTGCGGTTGGCTCAGCGTTACATCGAGCAGGCCGGCGACACTTTTTTCCATGGGGAAGCGCTTGCCGAGGCGGCTACTCAGCTCTTCGTGCGAAAAATAGACTTCGCCGCCGGCGAAGGGCAACAGCGCGCAGCCTGCCACACCCAGCATCAGCGCCGCTTCGATCAAGCCGCAGCGCACGAAGTTCATTTGGCCGGGTGCTCGGCTTCCCAGGATTTCGCATCCTGAATCGCGGCCTGGAAGGCTTCCGCCTTGGCGAGCAGCGCCAGCTTCGCCGTGGTCGGCATCGGCTTCTCGATGCCGGCGTCGTCGCGCGGCATGCGGTCTTCGCGTACATCGCGGATCAGCCGGCCGATTTCGGAGGCGGCGTGCGCGGGGGTTTGCAGGATCACCAGCCGCTTCATGTGGTCGGGGTTGTCCGGCACGTGACAGTTCATGCACTCGCTCTTGCGCAGTTCGAGCGCCATGTCGCGATAGGTCTGATCGAGTTTGGGCAGATGCGGATTGGCGCGGCTGTACTGGTTATCGAACAGGCTCACGCGCGGCTGGGTCTTGCCCTCGGCGTCGGTCCACAGCCACTTGGCGTGGGTGTCCTTGTCGAATACGGGCAAGGCGATCGGCGCCGGTGTCGCCGGGTTGTTCTTGCCCAGCATCGAAAACTGCATCACCTTGATTTTTTCCGTCTGTAGCCGCCGGTCCACGCCCACCCAGACGGTCAGGCGGTTGGCGCCCTGGTAGGTATTCCACTTGCCCTCGTTGTGCCAGAACGGGTACGGGAACAGGCCGGGCGCCAGGCGGTTGCGGAAGGCGGTGGCGAATTCGATCTTGTAGAGCTTCTCGCGCTCGTCGAACTTGATTTCGTACTCGCCGTTGAACATGAATAGCGGCAGGTATGCCGCCGTCAGGATGTCCGGGCCGAATTGGGTCAGGTAGGTTTCCTTGAGCGAAGTCTTTTCATCCAGCAAGCGCCCCCACAGGGTGATCTGCGAAAGATGCTTCCGCAACGCGGAGTCGCCGTACAGGCGCAGCTCGCAAGCTTTCAAGGCGTTTTCGTCGGCGGGTGCTGCAAACGGGCAGGCGGCTTTCAACTCGGAGGAGAGCTCGTTGGCCATCAGCGACACGCGGCCAAAGTCGGGCTTCTCCGCGCCGGCCAGGCCGTCGGCCTTCACCGAAGGCGATTCGCCGACCGGCAGGGCGCAGGCGGCGCCGGCGGTGAGGATCAGCGCGGCAAAAAGGGTCCATGGGGTCGTTCGGGCCATCATGATGGTGTGCAGGCTAGGGAAAAGAGGAGGCGTATTGTAGCCAACGCGCCGCTGCTAGGACAGGTTTACGAGGGTGGGGTTCGTAAATATTGGCAAAATCTTGATCTAAGAGACCCCAATCACAAGATTACGCCCGCTGCAAAGGGCGAAAGCGGCACTCTCAATGACCTGTCCCCGCGAAGGCGGGGACCCAATTTCAAATGTTGCTATTGGGGAACAAAAATTAGGCCCCCGCCTTCGCGGGGGCAGGGGAATTTGATTGCCTGCACGAGTTGCTTCAGTCGTTGAGCTTGGCCAGCAGACTGCGCAATCTGTCCGGATCGTCGGCTTGCAGGATCTTTTGCACCATCGCCTCGTCGTCTGGCAGGTTGGTCATCAGCACGCGCTGTTTTACGGTCAGCAGATTGGCCGGGTGCATGGAAAAGTCGCGCAGGCCGAAGCCCAGCAGTAGCCGCGTGAGATCGACGTCGCCGGCCATTTCGCCGCACACCGTCACCGGCACCTTGGCGGCGTTGGCCTGCGCGATCACGCTCGCGATCAGGTGCAGCACCGCCGGGTGCAGCGGGTCGTAGAGGTGTGCCACGCTGTCGTCGGTGCGGTCGATGGCGAGCGTGTACTGGATCAGGTCGTTGGTGCCGAT
>CAZCKI010000137.1:0-8275 GCA_964498815.1 uncultured Burkholderiales bacterium | reverse complement strand
CGCGCAGATGCATCAGTTGCGCGGCCGGGTGGGGCGCGGCGCCACGCAAAGCACCTGCATCCTCATGTACCAGAACCCGCTCGCGGAAGGCGCGCGGGCGCGCCTTAAAGTGATATTCGAAACCACCGACGGCTTTGAAATCGCGCGGCAGGACCTGCAACTGCGCGGCCCCGGCGAACACCTGGGGGCGCGCCAATCGGGCGCGCCGCTGCTGCGCTTTGCCGACATCGAGCGCGACGTCGATCTGCTCGAAGCGGCACGCGACACCGCCACACAGTTGCTGGCCCACGACCTGCCGGCCGCCGACAAACATCTGGCGCGCTGGCTGGGCAGCCGCCAGCACTACCTCAAGGCGTAACAGCCGCACGGCATGAGAACACTCAGGCTCACCCGTATCGACGCCTGGCGCGACAAGCCGCCCTCGTATCCGCATCCCCTGCGTCGATGGCTCACCGATCGAGGCTCGCTGACGGCCCGCGTCATCCAAACTTTTCCAGCTTTCAATCTGGTGCGCCTGCGCCAACAGATGTTGCATCCCTACCCGGACGAGCGCCGCCACCTGGATTTTCGCCATGGTGAGCTGGCGATGGTGCGCGAGGTGTTGTTGCGAAGCGGCCCCAACACCCTGGTGTTCGCGCATAGCGTCGTTGCTGGCAATGATCTGCGCGGCGCTTGGCGCGGCCTTTCCCGCCTGGGCGCGCGACCGCTGGCGGAAATGCTGTTCCGCGACCCGACCGTGGTCCGGCTGCCCATGGAATACCGAAGGATCGACCACCGCCACCCGCTGTATCGGCGCGCCGCCGAAGTGGCGCCCTTCTCTGCGTCCGCGCTGTGGGCGCGCCGCAGCGTGTTTTTGAAAAAAAGCCGCCCGCTATTGGTAACGGAGGTGTTCCTGGCCGACGACGCCGGTGGAGAAGGCGTCAGCCGCCTTGCAATTTGGCGAGCTGGTCCTTGACATAACTCTGTGTCTGGCTGATCGGGGCGATTTCCAGGTAGGTCGAGTACGCCTTTTCCGCCTTGGCTTTATCGCCCGCTTTGAAGTAGGCATCGCCCGCATTGAGATACGCAATCGCTCGCGAGGGATCGATCTTCAGCGCATTTTCGAACCAGCGTGCCGCCTCCGCATACTTGCCCTGCTTGTAATAGACAAAGCCGAGATTGTTGGCGGCCAGGGCAAAAGACGGCTGCTGCTTCAGCGCCTCGGTAAATTGCGATTCCGCTTCGGCGTATTTCTTTTCCTTGTAAAACTGCAATCCACGGTCGTTAAGACGTTGCGCCAGTTGGCGCGCCGACAAGGGCGCCCTGGCGGGAAGGACCAGCTTGCGTTCGTTCCCTTCCAGGTCTTTGACCACGACCGGCGCAGTCTTGTCCGATTGCGCGGCAGCGTCGGACCCGGCCGCTACCGCCGGTTTTTGATCCAGCCGGGAATTCAGCGCGATCGCATCGCTCGACAATTGCGTGGACTGCGCGCCGAGAAATTCGGTCTCGGCGGGAAGAGCGAACACAAAATCGCCGCCTTCCGAGCCGGGCAGGCTGCCGAAGGCCGGCGTTTGCGGCGCTACGTTGGCGACCGCCGGCGCGACATAGGCGGCCAGCTCGGTTGCCGTAATGAGGCCGTCGCCGTTGAGATCCGCCTTGCCATCCAGGCCTTGCAGGACCGCCCAGGTGAACACCGAATGACCGTTGGGACCGCCGTCGGCGACCAATTGGTCCGAGCCCCCCGCGGTCAGCATTTGTCGTCCGATGCGCCTCGCGTTGTCCTTCAGGAAATTGCCCCCCGATGCGCCCCGCGTCAGCCCCAGACCGCTATAGCAGGCGTCCATCACGAACATCGCATGATTGACCGGCAAGCTCTCGGCGATATTCTGAATTTCCGTCATGGGAATGGCGTCGGAGGCGATCTGGCCGGGGTCCGAATCCACCGGAACGATGTAGCCCAGATCCCGTCCGGAACTGAGCGTGCGAGTCGCTCCGTGGCCGGCGAAAAAGAAAAACAGGCGATCGCTTTTCTTCAGATTGGCATGCGCCAGACGATCGTGAAAAGCGGCGAGTATGCCGGCGCGGGTCGCCTCCTGGTTGCGCAACGAGATCACCTTGTCGGCCGGGAACCCCAGCTTGCCGATCAATACTTCTCGGATAGCATCGGCATCGCGAACCGCGTACTGAAGCTTCGGCCACTTGGCGTACGCATCGATGCCGACGACAATCGCCCAGGAGTCGCTGTAGTTCGCGGATTGCACCGGCTGCACGGGGGCAGCGCCCTCCCGCTTGACCGGGGCAAAGTCGCTGCCATTCCACTCGGCGAATCGGTAGCCTTCCGCGACCAGCCGGTCCAGCACCATTGGCAGGGCTTTCACCGTGCGTTCATGAATGTCGTGGAACAGGAGTATCCCGCGCCCCTCCTTGTCCAGCGAGCGCATGACACGGTCGGCGATGGATTTCGGCACCGGATCGGCCCAATCCAGGCTGTCGACGTTCCACAGCACCGAAACCAGCCTCGCATCCACCACGCTCTGCAACGCCTGCGCATTGCGCGCGCCGTAAGGAAAGCGGAACAAGGGAGACCTTTTCGGATCCACCGTTTTCAACAGCCGATCCGTGCTCGCGATCTCGTCGCGGACTCGCTCCTCCGTTTCCTTGGAGAGCTGTGCGTGCGTAAAGCTGTGATTGGCGAGCGTGAATCCGGAACCGACCAGGTCACGCGCGGCGGTCGCGCGCGCGGATAGCGCCGGCTTTCCGTCCGCGCCGATCTGCCCCAGATTTTTGCCAACCTCGAAAAAGACCGCCGGCGCGCCGTACTGTTTGAGGATGGCGGCGATCTCCGCCGTGTATGCCTGGTGCGGCCCGTCGTCGAAGGTCAGCAGCACCGTCTTCGGCGGCAGCTTGCGACCGTCCACTTCGCGGGTCGCCGCCGCTTTTTCCTCGGCAACGGCGCCCGGCGCCGGCAGGATCACGCCGAAATCCTTCAGCACCTGCTCGCGCGAATACATTTTTTTCAGGCTCGCGACATAGGCCTCCCAGCGCTCGCGCTTGAGTTCGATGGCGCGCGCGTCGAATCGCCCGAAAATCTGGCGGATTTCCTTTTCGTAGTTGCGCTCGATTTCCGCCAGCGCATCCAGGTCTTCGCCGATTCGCTTGTGAAGGCGAATCGCCGGCAGGGACGTGTCGAGCGCCACCGTCCGCTGAGCGCCGCGCAATACCTCGCGAAAGGCCAGCCGGTCGGCGTCGAACAGCGAAGGATCGGATTCGACGAAATCCAGAAATCGCGACAAGTCGTCGTGCCGCCTCGGGGCGCCGGAAAGCATCAGGGCCGCGATGGCGGCATCGAGTCTGTCGATATTGTCGCGGCTATCGTGGAAAATCTGCTGGCCCACCTGCGAGGCCGCCCGCTTTTCCGCCGCGATCATATTCGTTTCGTCAGCGAATAACACGACCAGCCGGCGATAGGCGGACAGGATTTGCGCGGGCTCGTTTTGCAGCACCTGCCGGTGGACCGCCGATATTTTGTCCGCCTCCGCCGCAGGCCCTGACGACTGCACGCGCCAGACGACAGCGGCTCCGGCCAGGAGCGCGACAAAGCCGATAACGGCCGCGACAGCCTTCCTGCTCATGCGTCGGTCCGGTTCACGACTTTGGGTTCACTTTCGATGATCGGTCGCAAGCGGGCTATTTCTTCGACAACTCGATCAGCTTCGCGTACTTGGCGAACGCCGCGAAGCAGCCGATGGCGACGTGCGCAAAGCCGGGCCCGCCATCCAGGAATCCCAGGCGCAGGAAATAGAATTTGATGAATCGCGCCATCGGGCTCAGGAACAGCTTTAGATAGCCCGCGCGCACGCCTTGTTGGTAGAGCGCATCGGCGTGCAGGCTCGAATAACGGTTTTGTTTCGCCAAATAATGGGTAACCTCCTCGGCGGAGTCGTGCAGCAGGTCGCCTTTCAGCGTGCCGACTTCGGCGGTGGTGATAACCGCCTCGTGTACCTCGTCGTTCGACCAGCTGGCGTGCGCGCGGTGAAACAAGCGCAACGACCAGTCGGGATAGCCTTCGCCATGCGAAAGCCATTTGCCGAGGAAGCGGTTGCGGCGCGCCATCCGGTAGGCCATCACACGCGGCGCCACCATGGTGGCGGCGATGTCGGCCGCCAGCGTCGGCGACACGCGTTCGTCCACGTCGATGCAAAGTACCCAGTCGTGTTTGGCAATAGAGACAGCAAACTGCTTTTGCCGGCCGAAGCCCAGCCACTCTTTTTCCACCAGGCGACAACCCTTCACCTCGGCGATGGCCCGCGTTTCGTCCTCGGAGCCTGAGTCGACCACCAGGATCTCGTCGGCAAATTGCACGCTGTCGATGCAATCGCCGATCTGCGAGGCGGCGTTTTTGGCGATGATGACGATCGACAGGGGAAGCTTGTGTGTGGACACGGTAGGTGGGCCAATGGTTTGCAGGCATTGTAAAGGAAGCTGGGTACCGCACTCCGGAAGGGGCTCGTTTAAAATGCCGGATGCGCGTACTTCTGGTCAAACTCTCCTCGCTGGGCGACGTGATACACAATCTGCCGGTGGCAACCGATCTCGCGCAAGCGCTGCCCGGCATCGAAATCGACTGGCTGACCGAGGCGCCGTACGCCGATTTGGTAGCGCTGCATCCCGCGGTACGGAATGTCTATCCGGTACATCTTCGCCATCTCAAGAAACATTGGTGGTCCGCCGCGGCCTGGCACGAATGGCAGGCCGATCGCCGACGCGTAGGCGTCCAGACTTACCATCGCGTGCTCGACACGCAGGGTCTCGTCAAGAGCGCATGGGTGGCGCGATGGGCGGGTGCGCCGATCTCCGGATACGCTGCCGCCAGCGCGCGCGAGCCGTTGGCCGCACGTTTTTACGCGCAACGATTCGATGTTCCGCGCGATCTCCACGCCGTCGTCCGCAACCGGCAATTGGCGGCACAAGCCTTCGGTTACGAATTGACGAAAGAAATCGATTACGGCCTGCGCGCGGCACCGCCGGCGCCGAACTGGTTGCCGGCCACGCCGTTTGCGGTTTTTCTGCACGGCACCAGTCGCGCCGACAAGCTGTGGCCACAGGCGCACTGGATCGCGCTGGGGCGCGAACTGAATGCACGCGGCATGCAGGTGTTGCTGCCGTGGGGGAGCGCCGCCGAAAGAGCCGTTGCCGAGAATCTGGCCGGCGCAATACCGCAGGCGAGCGTCGCCCCCGCAATGTCGTTGGTTGAAGCGGCAGGCATGCTTTCGCGGGCTGCGGCTGTAATCGGCGTCGATACCGGTCTTGCCCACCTGGCGGTTGCCCTGCAACGACCGACGGTGGGCATCTACCTCACTACTTCGCCGCGCCTCACCGGCCTCGCCGGGGGCGCGAATGCCGTCAACCTGGGGGACGGCAGTCCCGCGCAGCCGGATTGTCCGCCGGTCGACGCGGTGCTGGCGGCACTGCTGCCGTTGATGAACGAAAGCGCTTCGACATGACGCGCGCTGCGTACAGCCTGTTGATGACGCTGGCGCTGCCGCTGATCTGTTTGCGCCTGTTGTGGCGCGGCTTGCGTCAGCGCGGATATCTTCGCCATGTGGGTGAGCGCTTTGGTCGCTTTTCATCGCCGCCATCCACCGGCTGTATCTGGATACACGCCGTTTCGGTGGGCGAGACGCGCGCCGCCAAGCCGCTGATCGACGCGCTTCGCGCCCGCTTCTCGGACCGGACTATCCTCCTTACCGGCATGACCCCGGCCGGCCGGCAAACGGCAATCGATCTTTTCGGCGACACCGTCACCATCGCCTTCCTTCCCTACGATCTCGCCTGGCTGCAACGACGCCTGATCACGCACTTTCGGCCGGCCTTGCTGCTGGTGATGGAAACCGAAATCTGGCCGAACCTTCTGCACGCTTGCACTGCAAGCAAGGTGCCGGCGATGCTGATCAACGCCCGGCTGTCGGAGCGCTCGCGTCGAGGCTATGCCCGCTTCGCGCCGGTTCGATCGCTGGTTCGCGATGCCTTGCAAAGCCTGCATGCGGTATCGGCGCAGTCGGCGGCCGACGCCGAGCGGCTGGCATCGCTAGGCGCACGCAATGTCGTTGTGAATGGCAATCTTAAATTCGATTTTTTGGACGATCCGATTCGCGCCGCAATCGGCAAAGATTGGCGCACGAGCGCCGGCAAGTCGCGCGTGCTGGTATTGGCCAGTACCCGCGACGGCGAAGAGTCGCAGTTGCTGCAGGCGTATGCACGCGCCTTCGACGCCGAGCAGCGGGCAGGCACGCTACTGGTGGTAGTACCTCGACACCCGCAGCGTTTCGACGCGGTCTGGGCGCTGCTGGAAAAGAGCGGCCTGCGTGCCGCACGTCGCAGCGCCGCCGGCCCGGCCGGTGCAGACGTCTGGCTGGGCGACTCGATGGGGGAAATGTCGGCGTATTTTTCGATGGCGGACGTCGCCATCGTCGGCGGCAGTTTCGAAAACCTGGGCGGACAAAATTTCATCGAGGCGGCCGCGCTCGGCGTACCAGTTGTGGTGGGTCCGCACACGTTCAATTTTGCCGAAGCCACGCGCATGGCAGCCGCTGCCGGCGCATTGCTGCAGGTCGAAGATTCGGACGGCGCCATGCAGCTCGCGCGCGAACTGTTTCAGGATGACGCCAAACGCACTGCGATGGGCGTGGCGGCGAAACGCTTCGCCGAAGCTCACCAGGGTGCTACAGAAAAAACAATGGGGCTCATCGCCCCATTGTTGGTGAAGTAATCGCGTTGTCTATTTCTGCAGCAGGCGGTTCACTTCGGCCAGATCTTCTTCCTGCAGGCGTCCGGTTGCCGACTTCAATTTCAATTGCGACAGGATCGAGTTGTAGCGCGCCTGCTGCAAATCGCGGCGGGTCTGGAACAGCTGTTGCTGCGCATTCAGGATATCGACGTTGGTACGCACGCCCACCTCGCGACCGAGGATGGTCGAATCCAGCGATGACTTGCTCGATACCAGCGACGCTTCCAGCGCTCTTACCTGTGCTACGCCACTATTGACGCCGACGAATGCCTGCCGCACGTTTTGTTCGACGGTGCGTTTGGTGTTTTCCAGATCCTGTTCGGCCTTGTCCTTGTTCGACAGCGCCTGGCGGATCTTCGATTGCGTACCGCCGCCCTGGTAGAGGGGAATCGTCAGCGTCAGTCCCAGCTGGGTATTCTTGGAAATGATATCGGAACCGAGCAAGGTGCCGAGGCCGCTGATGGCCGGTGAGGAGCTGTTGCGATAGGTGCCGGTCAAGTCCAGGGTAGGCAGGTGGCCGGCCTTGTTGCGGCTGACATCCTTGTCGGCAAATTCGAAAATGGCACGGGATTGCGCGATCACAGGGCTCGCTTCGTCGGCGGCGCGCACCCACTGTTCCATGTCGGGCGGATTCGGCGTCGGCAGGCTGACGCTGTCGCGCAACACAGCGAGGGTCGAGGGCGGCTTGCCCAGCAACTGTTGCAGCGCCTGTTTCTTGATCTGCAGGTCATTCTGGTCGGCGATTTCCTTGGCTACCGAAAGGTCGTAGCGGGCCTGCGCATCGTAGGTGTCGACGATGGTGGCGGTACCGACTTCAAAATTGCGCTTGGCCTGCGCCAATTGCTCCGACAGGGCCTTCTTTTGCGCAGCCGACAGGTCGACGTTGTCCTGCGCCAGCAACACGTCGAAGTACGCCTGTGCCGCGCGCGTGATCAGGCTTTGCTGTGCATCGGCAAAAGCCGCTTCGGCCTGCTTGAACACCAGTTCGGACTGGCTGAAAGCGATCCAGTTTTGCAGCCGAAATAGGGGCTGGGTCAGGGTCAGCGTATAGCTGTGGGCGTTGTAATCGAGCGTAGGCGCGCCTTCGGTATCCTGCTTGTTGCGGGTGTAGCTGTAGGCCAGGCTCAAGGCAGGCAGCAAATTGGTGGCGCGCGACTGGGGAACGCCTTCGCGGGCCGCTTCGAAGCTATAGCGGGCCGAGGCGAACACCGGGTCCTGTGCCTGAGCATCGTGATAGACGTCGAGCAGGTCGGCGGCGTAGGCGCTGGTGCCGGCAAACAGGGCGGCGACGGCAAGGGAGGCAAGTTTCAAGTTCATTTTTTTGGCTTTCTCACAATACAAATAGGCTAGGACGCGCCGGGCGTGCCCCGCGGATTCAATATACGGCGACGCCCGGATCCACCTGCCGCGACCAGGCGTCTATACCACCGTCGAGATTATGCAGCCTGTCAAAGCCCTGGCGCTGCAAAAATGCGACGACTTGCAGACTTCGCGTGCCGTGATGACAAA
>CAZCKI010000136.1:819-8298 GCA_964498815.1 uncultured Burkholderiales bacterium | reverse complement strand
GGAGGCCGGCCGCGCCAAGGCCGCCAGCGTCTGCGTCGCCTGTCACGGCGCCAACGGCGTCAGCGTCGCCGAGCACATTCCCAACCTGGCCGGACAGCGCGCCGGCTACCTCAGCGGCCAGTTGAACGCTTTCAAGAGCGGCATGCGCAAGAACGACATCATGAGTGTGATCGCCGGCCAGTTGTCACCGGCCGATATCGCCAACGTGGCGGCGCACTTCTCCGCGCTGGCCGCCGCCACCGGTCCCAAGTCGGCCTTCCTGCCCACGCTAGCGGCCACGCGCATCACGGTACCCGCCGATTTCAAGACTGGTTTCACCCGCTATCACGTCGAGAACAGCGCCGATAGCGGCCAGGTGAAGCTCTACTACGCCAACGACAAGGCGAGTTCTGCGGCCAAGGCCGGCAAGCCGCTGCCGGACGGTTCGGCGATTTTCATCGAGGTGTACGCGGCCAAGCGCGGTGAAGACAAGCAGCCGCTGAAGGGCGCCGACGGCAACCTGGTCGCGGAAAAACTGCTGGCGTACACCGCCATGGCGCGCGAAGCCGGCTGGGGTGGAGAGGTCCCCGAGATGATTCGCAACGAAAACTGGAATTACGCCGTGTTCGGCGCCGACCGCGTGCAAAAGACCACCATCAACCAGGCGGAATGCCTCGCCTGTCACAAGCCCACCGAAAAATCGAGCTACGTGTTTACGCTCAAGGATTTGGCCGCGGCGCGTCCATAACGCAGTCCGGGCTAACTGCGCCGCGCCGCTTTGCGGCGCGAGGCACCGGCTTGCAGTTTTTCCCATTCGGCGAGGCATTTTTCCAGCACCGCCATCGCCGCGCCGATTTCGGTTACCGATAGCGCGGCGAAGCCGAGCAGGAAACCCGGCACCTTGGGGGGCCTCTTGTAGAGCCGCGCGATCGGATGCAGGCCGAGCCCCTGGGTGGCTGCGACCTCGATCAGTTGGTCGCATTGTGCGTGCGTCATCTTCGGCATCCACGCCACCAGATGCATGCCGGCGGCCGAGTCGTTGATCTCGAAATAGCCCTTGCCGACACGCAGCAAGCCTTTCATCAGCGCTTCGCGTCGCGCGCGGCCGATCTGCACCACGCGCCGCAGGTGACGCTCGAATCCGCCGCTCTCCATGTAACGTGCCATCGCGGTCTGGATGATGGCGGCGCAGCCCATGTCGGACAGGTATTTGGCGCGCACGAAATCGCGCCGCAACGCGGCCGGCACCACCAGGTAGCCCAGCCGCAACGACGGGAACAACACCTTGGAAAAAGTGCCCGAGTAGATCACCCGGTCGGCGCTGTCGAGCGCGCCCAGCGCCGGCAGCGGATGCACGTCGTAACGGAATTCGCTGTCGTAATCGTCTTCGAAAATCCAGCATTGCCGGCGATCCGCGTAGTTCAGCAGTTCGATGCGCCGCGCCATCGACATCAGGCTGCCGCGCGGAAACTGGTGCGAGGGCGTCACAAAGATGAGCTTGGGCTTCACCTTTTCGAGCTCGCTGCAGACCAGGCCGTCGGCATCGGTGGCGATCGCCTCCACCTCCGCGCCGTAGACATCGACCACCTGGCGCACCGACTGGTAATGCGGGTCTTCCAGCACCACGCAGTCGCCCGGGTCGACCAGCACCTGGGTGGCGAGCGTCATCGCCTGCTGGGTGCCGTGCACCACCACCACGTCGTCGGGCGTGCAACTCATGCCACGACGCCTGACCAGGTAATCGCAGATCGCTTCGCGCAATGCCGGCAACCCTTGCGTATCCGGATAGTTGGTGGACGTGTGCAAGGCGGCGCGCGCCAGCTCGCGCTGCCAGGCGGTGATCGCCGTCAGGTCGTGGATCGGTTCTCCGCTTTGCAGATTGAAGCGCAGGCCCCGATGCAGGCGGCCGACGCCGAAATTCTTGATGGCGCGGGCGCGCCGGGCGAATTGCGACTGCGGCGCGACTGCGGCGACCGGCTTTTTGCGCGCCGGCACCACCGGAGTCAGCGTGACAAAGCTGCCCGCGCCGCTGCGACCCTGGAAAAATCCTTCCGCGGTCAACTGGTCGTAGGCGAGTCGCACGGTGTTGCGCGACAGTCCCAACTCCTCGGCAAGCGACCGTGTCGCCGGCAGTCGCGCGCCCGCCTTGAGGCGCCCGTCGAGGACGGCCGCCTTGAGCGCGCGCGTCAGTTGTCGGTACAGGGGACCTTCGCCATCCAATCCGAGATACACGCCGTGCCTCCGCGTCGCGTGGGCCCGATGCTATCGGGTAATACTACCCATGGCCCGGACCCAACCGAGCCGCCAGCTTACGGCAATCCTTTGCGATCCGGCAATGGGGTTCGCTCGCGCAGAACGATCTCCCATTCGTGGCATTGAACCGACCCTCGGCGCGATCAACCCGATTGCATTGCTTGCCGTTGCGGCGATGGCGACGACCGGCCAATCGGCCCCGCGGCGCGCGCCGTGCGGGTGGCATCGCGCGGTGAGCCACCCCATTGGCGGTTCCATGCACGCCGCAATTGCAGGCCCGAGCGGAAACCCGCCACCTCGGCCGCGTGTGTGACGCTGGCGCCGCGCTCGATCGACTGGCGCGCCCACTCGAGACGGATCGCCTGCAAATAGTGCAGCGGGGATACGCCGGTGTGGTCGAGGAACAGCCGCAGCAAATGCCGCTCGGTGACGTGGCCGACCGCCGCCAGCGAGGCCATATCCCAGTCGCGCTCCTGCTCGGCGTTGATGGCGTCCTGCACCCGATGCACGGCGGCATGCAGGTGATTGCGATGCACCAGGAACGGCGACAGCTCGGGGTCGCGCGGCGTGCGCCGCAGGTACACGACCATGTCTTCGGCTACGCTCGCCGCGAGCGCTTCACCGCAGTCTTCGGCGATCAGGTGCAAGGCGAGATCGATGCCCGCGGTGATACCGGCGCTGGAGGCAATCGGTCCGTCCACCATGAATACGCGGTTATCGATCACCTGCGCCTGCGGCGCCAGCACACGCAAGGCCTTCAACAGGTCGTGGTGCGTGGTGCAGCGGCGGTTGGCCAGCAATCCGGCGCGCGCGGCGAGCAGCGTACCCGAGCAAATGGTGAGCAACCGGTGCGGCGTGTCCGCGGCCAGCAGCGTCTGGTACAGCGTTTGATTGAGCCACTGCGCGGTGGTGGCGATCGCCGACGTGACCTGGCTTACGTGAGCGGCCGGCTGGCCGACCAGCACCACCCAGGTCGGCGCCGTCAATCGCGGCGGCAACGGTTCGAGCTCCGCCAATGCGAGCCCGACCGACGTCGGCACCGCCGACGCCGGGCCGGCAAAGCGCAGGCGAAAGCGCGGCGGCAGGCCGCGTGCGTGCAGCGCCAGATTGGCGAGGCGAAACGCTTCCGCGGGCCCGGCGATATCGAGCAGCAGCGAATGCGGCGCGATGACGAACAGCAGGTCGATGAGAGGGGTACGGGCGATCATTTTCGGACATGAAGTGTTAACCGAAACATACACCACATTCTGGCAAATTTGGTGGAACTGGGGGACCAATGTCCGAAATTGATCGAAACGTGTCGGGACGCGCCACGACAGTGGCGGCTGCGCTACCTAACATGACGGCGCGACGGCTTTTGCCGCCGACTGCCGCGATCTATCGGCAATTGCATTCTTGAAGACCCGTTGAACCCGCCAAAGGCCAGGGCCATGATCGAAGTCTCGATGACAAACGTCGCACCCGCCGGCGCAACGCCGCAATCGACGAGGTGCGCCTTGCTGCTGGCTGCCCTGCTGTCCGTGGCAGCCATGCCGATCACGCAAGCACAGGTCGCCGCCGTTCCGGCTGCAAGCGAGGCCACCAGCACACAGGAGGCGGACGTGGACGCAAGCGTCAAGCCCGGCGACGATTTCTTTGCCTACGCCAACGGCGCCTGGCTCAAGGCCACCGAAATTCCGGCGGGTCAGCAACGCTGGGGTGCTCGCAGCGAGATCACCGAGCTGACTCGCAGGCAGGTCCTGAAATTGCTGGACGACGCGTCCCTGGCTGCGCCCGGGTCGATCGCCCGCAAGGTCGCCGACTTTCGCGCGGCCTGGCTCAACGAGGGCGCCATCGAAGCCAAGGGCATCGCGCCCATCAAGCATGCGCTGGACCGCATCGATCGCATTCGCGACAAAGCGCAGCTGGCACGGCTATTGGGCAGCAACCTGCGCGCCGACGTCGACCCAATGAACGTCGGCGTATTCCGATCTTCGCAGCCGCTCGGCCTGGCGGCACAAGTGAGCATTCACGGCGAGAAAACCTATGTTGCCTTTCTGGTGCAAGGCGGCCTCGGGTTGGCGGACCGCGACAATTACCTGGGCCGCGAAGCGGACAGGCAGGCGCTGCGAGAACGATACCGCGATGCCGTCGGCAGTGTGCTGGCGCTTCTCGGCGCCAAAGCGGCGACGACGAGTAGAGCCGAAGCGGTATTGGCCCTGGAAACCGCGCTTGCGCAAAGCCACGCAACGGTGGAAGCATCCGGCAACGAACTGAATGCCGATAACGTCTGGAATCGCGCCGACTTTGCTCGCCAGGCGCCGGGCCTGAACTGGTCGGCGTACTTCGCGGCAGCCGGCTTGGACAAGCAGCCCACTTTCGTTGCCTGGCAACCCGGCGCCGTGACCAGCTTCGCCGCCTTGGTCGCCGCGCAACCTTTGCAGACGTGGAAAGACTACCTGCGCGTGCGCCTCATCGCAGAATACGCCGACCTGCTGCCACGCGCCTACGCCACCCACGCCCCGGCGCTGCGTGGCTTGCCCGCAGGGCAGCCTGAGGTTCCGCGTGCACAGCGCGCGACGGAGGCGACCGAGTCGGCGATGGGGGACGCCATCGGCAGACTGTACGTCGAACGCCATTTCCCGCCGGCGCAAAAGGCGCGTGTGCAAGCCATCGTCGCCAATGTCACGAGCGCATTTACCCGACGCATTAGCGCGGTTTCGTGGATGTCACCCGACAGCAAGGCCATTGCCATCGCCAAACTGCGGGCTCTGTACGCGGGTGTCGCGTATCCGGAAACCTGGCAGGATTACTCGGATTTGACCGTGGCCGCCACCGACCCGGTGGGCAATCTGCAACGCATCGCCGAGCGGCAATATCGCCAGACCGTGGCCCGGCTGGGGAAACCGGTGAACCGCAGCGACTGGTGCATAGCCCCGCAGTTTGTAGGGGGAGTGCTGTTGTTCCAGCAACACTCGTATTACCTGACGGCCGCCCTGCTGCAGGTGCCGAAGTTCGACGCGGATGCCTCGGACGCCGCCGCTTACGGCGCGATCGGCGCTATCTACGGTCACGAAATGAGCCACTTCGTCGACCTGCTGGGTGCGGAATACGAAGTCGACGGTCGCCGGCGACGCTGGTGGACGGCCGAAGACACGGGCAAGTTTGCCGCAGCCAATGAACCGCTGGTGAAACAGTTCTCCGCCTACCAACCGTTTGCGGATCTCGCCGTCAACGGCAAGGCGACCCTGTCGGAAAACATCGCCGACCTGGGTGGTCTGGCGGCCGCCTTCGACGCCTATCGGACAATGCTTGGCAGCCGGGTAAACGACAAGGAGTACCTGCGCCGCCAGGACCGCCAATTTTTCATCGGCTTCGCACGCAGCTGGCGCAGCAAATTCAGCGTCGAAGCGCTGAGAAAATACGTTGCCACCAACGACCACGCTCCCGACAACTATCGTATCGCCACCGTTCGCAATATCGACGCCTGGTACGAAGCATTCGACGTGCAGCCGGGCCAGCACCTCTACCTGGAACCCGCGACGCGCGTGCGCGTCTGGTAAGCGGCCATGCGAATCGACGTCATGAAGGTGCACCATCCGGCGGTCGGCCCGCCGGGTTGCGTCCGTGGGCCTCTGGAAACCATCGATTTTGGGCCTATGAAAGGCCCACCGCATTTCGTAGCATATGGCTATAAATCGAAACACGGCTATCCAATCGATGAAATTCTGGCATGTAGTGACACATTGTCATGGTGAAATCCGGCTCCCTCGGCGCCGAACGGCGCCGGTCGTTGCATCGTCACCGGCAGGCCGGCCTCGCGGTGTTTCGATCAAAAACTGCGGACTTTTGGACAGGGTCGGCGGCCCGACGGCAGGCAAACTTGCGTCACCGGATTTTGTCGCTTCGGACTCGGGATCGTCGCATACGGCAACAATTCGCAACGCCGCGACCCGAGGAGACATGCACCATGCCAGCCACCCCTGAATATCGCACCCTAGCCGGCCAATCCGGCCTTCCCCGCGGCGTCGTCTATGCCTGGCTCACCGCCGGCACGCTCGACATTTGCGCCGCCATGCTGACCAGCACCCTGCGCGGCGGTTCCGCGACCGGGGTGCTGCGCGCGGTAGCGAGCGGTGTACTGGGCAAGGCCGCGATCGGCGGCGGCGACGGCGTTGCCGCGCTCGGTCTGTTCCTGCATTTCTTCATCATGCTGGCGATCGCCACGATCTTCTGGCTGGCGGCACAACGCATGGCGTGGCTAACGCAAAAGCCGTGGCTGGCGGGGCCGCTGTACGGCGTGGCGGTGTACGCAGTCATGAATGCGGTGGTGCTGCCGCTGTCCGCAATTGCCTTCACGCCGCTGTATACGCCGACCACGCTTTCGATCGGCATCGGCGTGCACATGGTGTGCGTCGGTCTGCCGATCGCGCTGATCACGACACGGTTCACCGTCAGGAACAAGCAATGAATTCACGCTATCAAGGTCCGATCCTGCTACCCGCCGACACGATACCCGTGGACGGCGCCGCCATCGGCCGCGGCGGCGCCCGCCGCCGGCAACAGTACTCGCTCGCCGAAAAGCTCGTCATCGTCAAGGAATCGTTACAGCCCGGCGTGAGCCAGGCTTCGATATCGCGCAAGTATCGGCTGGGCAAGAACGTGTTGTGGACCTGGCGCCGCTCGCTGGCGGGATTTCCGCTCGATGCCTTGCAAGGCGGCCATGAGTCCGAACGCGGCGACGTTTCCAACTTGCGCGAGCGCATCGCCGAACTCGAACGCCTGCTGGGGCAAAAAGCCTTCGAGATCGAGCTGCTGCGCAGCCGATTGCAAAGCCAACACAACACGATGGAGATGCGCTGATGTACATGCAGGCGACCAAGGAAGTGATCCGACGCAGGCCGTTGGCCGAATCGGCAGCCAGGGAGTCCGAAGAAAATGCGGGCGCGGTGGTATTTATCGGCAAACCACACCCGGCCTGGACGGCGGTACAGCAATTCCTGGTCGAGCGTCATTTCTCGCTGCGCGAGGCGCGAGCGCCGCACGATGCCGTCGTCGCCGAGCATCTGCATTGCGCCAATCTGGTCGTGATCGGCGAAATCGACGGCCTCAAGGGCGCCCACGAAGTGTGCGCGGACATCCGCCGCCAACGCTACAACGTGCCGATCCTGTTGCTGACGCCGGGAGAAGACGCAATCAGCCGCATACTCGGCCTCGAAAACGGCGCCGACGCCTGGTCGGCCAGCGATGCCGACAGCCGCTGCACGA
>CAZCKI010000136.1:0-809 GCA_964498815.1 uncultured Burkholderiales bacterium | reverse complement strand
GGCTGCGGCGCGAAGCCGCCCACGCGACGGCGGGTGCGCCCGGCCTGGAAGCCCGCACGCTGCGCGCAGGCGACATCGTCATCAATGCCGCCGCCCGCGAGGCCGCGATCGGCGGACAGCGCCTGGACCTGACCACGCTCGAGTTCGAGCTGCTGTGGAGCCTGGTTCGCCATGCGGGGCAGATCCTTTCGCGCGAACGCCTCGCCCAACTGATCGGCTATGGCCCCGACTCCACGCAAGGCCGCGCCATCGATTCGCTGGTAGGCCGCTTGCGTACGCGCCTCGGCGCCGCGCGCGGCCGGCAGATTCGCAGCATCCGTTCGGTGGGATACATGCTCTGTATCGACGCCCGCCTGCCGGAAGCCGCGCATGCCGCATTCGCCTGAACCGGCAGCCCGTCCGGGGCCGCGCCGGCCGACCTTCGGCGAACGCGTAGCCGCCGTCAACCGCCTGTTGGGCGGCAACGTCTCGCGGCAAGAGGTTTGCCGCCAGTTTGCGATCGGCAGCGACGAACTCGACCAGTGGATTCACGAGCACGCCCGCGACCGTCCCGTCCACCTCGACGAGTTTCGCACCGCGCGCGGGCCATCGCCGCAAGCCGACCGCCTGTCCGCCTACCTGCGGCGGCTCGAGGCCCTGCTGGATACCAAGCAGCGCGAGCTATGCATGCTGCGCCAGCTGGCTCGGGGCCGTGGCCTGCTGTAAGCAGTAGCGCGAATCCCGCGGCATTCGTGTCGTAGCTCTCGCCGCGCGGCAAACTTTCGTACGACCCACAAAAAAAAGCGGCAGGCCGAAGCCTGCCGCGTGCC
>CAZCKI010000135.1:0-8312 GCA_964498815.1 uncultured Burkholderiales bacterium | reverse complement strand
GGCAGGCGCCGGACGTGATCCTGATCGGCGAAATCCGCGACGCCGAGACCATGGAGCACGCCATCGCCTTCGCCGAGACCGGTCACCTCTGCCTCGGCACCCTGCACGCCAACAGCGCCAATCAGACCATCGACCGCATCATCAACTTCTTCCCCGAGGAACGGCGCAACCAGTTGCTGATGGATCTCTCGGCCAATCTGCGCGCCATCGTCTCGCAGCGCCTGGTGCGTACCATCGACGGCAAGGGCCGCAAGGCCGCCATCGAGATCCTCATGAACACACCGACCATCGCCGAGCGCATTTTCAAGGGCGAGTTCCACGACATCAAGGCGATCATGGCCAAGTCGCGCGAGCTCGGCATGCGCACCTTCGACTGGGCGCTGTTCGACCTCTACGGCGATGGACACATCAGCTACGAGGAAGCGATCCGCAATTCCGATTCGGCCAACGAGCTGCGCCTCAACATCAAGCTGAAAAGCCCGCGCGGCGAGCCGGCGCCGGAAGCGGCCACGGCGCTATCGATGCACGAAGAAGCCAAGCCGGAGCCGGCCGAGGCGGAAAAGTAGCAGCGCTTATTCGGTTTGGTCCACCCACTGCCCGCCCCATTGCGCGGGGTCCGTGTCGGCGATGGTCTGCGAAAAGGTCCACGGGTATCCCTGCGGGTCGAGCGCGGTATATTGCCGCTCGCCATAGACATGGTCGGCCGGCGCTTGCGCGATGCGCGCGCCGTTGCGCACGGCGCATTGGTGGTGCGCATCCAGATCGCTCACGCTGACCATGGTCGATCCGGCGGATGGCGTGCCGGCTACGCCGCCGTCGGTCACCACCAGCGAGCCCTCTCCGTAGCGTAACTGGATGCGGTGACCGCCGATGATGAGACGCATGCGAAAACCGAAGGCGCGGCACAGCCACTGTGCGGCTTCCTGCGCATCGGGGTAGGCGAGCACGGGGATGATGGCACCCGGTGGCATCGAACGGTTCCGCATGAACGCTCTCCTAGAATCCCTGCTTGACCAAAGCGGCGATTTCAAAATCGCCATCATCCACCAACCGGTTCCAGCCTTCGAATTTGCCCATTCCTCGGCTGCGCGCAATCGACAGCAGCAGGCTCTGCCCGGCCACCGATAGTTCCGGCGGCGTTTGATAGACTGGGTCGGCGAACGCCGTTTCCGGGCTGACGATGGTCCAGCCTCTGGCCTTGAATTGGGCGATCAGGTCGTCCAGCCACAGCGCGCTGACCAGATTGTGGTGCAGTAACATCACCTGCGGAATATCGTGCCCCAGCAGTTTTTGCGACAGCGCGCGATAGGCCTCGGCGCGCTGGGCTATGTGCGCGAGATAGGCGCGCCGGATCGGTTCGATGTCGGCTTTCGGGTTGGCGACCAGCACGTCGTTGAGCTTGGCGTTGAGGCGCCAGTCGCTGGTGTCCAGGCTCACGTAGGCGTTGCGATAGCCCTGCGCCTTCAGGAAAGCGCGCATGCCGTCGCGCTTCTCCGGCGTATTGCCCTCGCGCAGGAAGGTGAAGCGGAACCACTTGCGGTAGCCCGGCAGCGTACGGATCACGTTGTCGCAATCGAGCAATTCCTTCTGGTAATGCTCCAGTGTGACTTTCGGGCTGTTGAGGTCGGGATGGGTGACGGTGTGATTGCCGATGAAGTGTCCGGCATCGCCCCAGGCCTTGGCGAGCGCATAGCCCTCCGGTCGGTAGGCGCCGGTGCCGAGGGTGACCATCAAGGCCGCCTTGACGCCGTTTTTGCGCAAGGCATCCAGCATCGCCTGGTTGCGGGCGGTGGCGGTGAAGCGTGGGCCGTCGGCCCAGTGCGGCCCGTCGTCGAAGGTGAAGGCGACCGATTGCGCCATAGCGGCGGGGGCGAACAGGACGAGGATAGCCGCCAAGCCTGCGCAACAGCTTGCGAGGGAGGTGCGAATTCGCATGATAGGACTGGTGAAAGTAATGACTGCGTATTGTTGCATGTCTCAGCCACCCGCCGGCGCGGCCAGCATGCGCCGGTAGTCGCGCGGGGTCACGCCGATGTGGCGGCCGAAGGCGCGCGAAAAGGCGCTGTGGTCGGCAAAACCGCAGCTCGCGGCGACGGTTGCAATGCCGGCGCCCGATGCGATCATCGGCATCGCCTTGTCGAGGCGCTGCGAGGTCAGCCACTGCTGCGGCGTCAACTGGAACAGATCGGCGAAATGGCGCTCGAATTGCGCGATCGACAAGCCGGCGCGACGGGCAAGGGCTGCGATCCGCAGCGGTTCGTCGAGATGGGTGCGGGCGTAATCCAGCGTTTCGTGCAGGCGCGCATATACCGGATTCCGCCTGGCCGGGCTTTTCAGGTCGCGCGAAATACCGATCAGGCCGGTCACTCTGCCGCGCTCGGTCAAAGGCAGTTTTTGCGTGAGGCACCAGCCGTGCTGGTGATTGGGGAACAGGTGCCGCTCCAGTACATCGCCGATGGCGCGGCCCGATCGCAATACCGAGCGGTCCTGTTGCAGGTAGCGTTCCCCCAGCGGCGCCGGAAACACATCGACCGACGTCGCACCGATCAGGCGCGAGCGTTCGCGCAGTCCCAGGCGCGCGAGCAGGGTGCGGTTGGCGTGCGTATAGCGGCCCTGCACGTCCTTGACGAAGAACACGACTTCCGGCAAGGGGTCGAACAGGGCCTGCAAGGTGTCCGCGGAGATCATCGCCTATTGTGCCGAATTCGTCATGAAATTGTCGAGTGCATTCAAGACATCGCCGGTGTTTGGCGGCATACTTGAAAAATGGAAAAAATATCGATCGTCGATTCCCACACCGGCGGCGAGCCGACCCGCTTGGTGCTGTCCGGTTTTCCGACGCTGCGCGCGACCGACATGGCCGGTCGCCTGGCCGAACTACGCGAGCAGCACGACCGCTACCGGCTCGCCTGCGTCGGCGAGCCCCGTTCGGCCGATATCGTCGTCGGCGCGCTGCTGACCACGCCGGTCAGCGAGGGGGCGGTGGCCGGGGTTATTTTTTTCAACAATGTCGGCTACCTCGGCATGTGCGGGCACGGCGCCATCGGCGTGGTGACCACCCTGGCCTGGCAGGGTCACCTTGGACCCGGCACCCATCGCCTCGACACGCCGGTGGGGACGGTCGCGTGTGAATTGCACGCCGACGGCTTGGTGACGGTTGCCAACGTGGCCTCGTATCGCGCGCAACAGGATGTCGCCGTCGAGGTGCCGGGTTTCGGCCGTGTAGTCGGCGACGTGGCCTGGGGCGGCAACTGGTTTTTCCTGGTGAAGGGCTATGCCGGGCTGATCGCGCCGGGGCAAATCGGCTCGCTCACGGCGTTCACCGCCGCCGTGCGCACGGCGCTGGAGCAAGCCGGCGTGCGCGGCGATGACGCGGCCGAGATCGATCACATCGAGGTATTCACCGCGTCTCCCACCGCAGGCTGCGATAGCCGCAGCTTTGTGCTGTGTCCCGGCATCGCCTACGACCGCTCGCCGTGCGGCACCGGCACCAGCGCCAAGCTCGCCTGTCTCGCCGCCGATAGCGAGCTGGCTGCCGGCAGAGCGTGGCGGCAGGAGAGCGTGATCGGCAGCGTGTTCGAAGCGCGCTATCGCTGGCAAGCCAACAGCAGCACCCACATCCTGCCGACCATCACCGGCCGCGCTCACATCTGCGGCGAGGGCCGGCTGATTCTCGACACCACCGATCCATTTTGCTGGGGAATTGCATGACCACGAACAATTTCTGGCGCGGCGTCCTGCCCGCGCTCACCACGCCTTTCCACGCCGACGGCAGCGTCGATCACGACTTTCTGGCCAGGCACGTGAAAATCATGATGGACGCCGGCTGCACCGGCATCGTCGCGCTGGGTTCGCTGGGAGAAACGGCGACCCTTACTTTTGAGGAAAAGCAGGCGGTGCTGGCGACTACGGTGAAGGCGGTGGGTTCCTCCGGCGTGGTGCTGTCCGGCGTCGCGGCGCTGGCCACAGCGGAAGCGATTCGCGCCGCGCGCATGGCCGAAGAAGTCGGCTGCGCCGGCCTGATGGTGTTGCCGCCCTATGTGTACTCGACCGACTGGCGCGAAATGAAAGCGCACATGAGCGCCGTGATCGCAGCCACGTCATTGCCGTGCATGCAGTACAACAACCCGATCGCCTATCGCACCGATTTCCTGCCGGAGCAGGTCGCGGAGCTGGCGGCGGAACACGCCAATCTCGTCGCGATCAAGGAGTCGAGCGCCGACATCCGCCGCATCGCCGCGATACGCGCGCTGGTCGCCGATCGCTTGCAGATCCTGGTCGGCGTCGACGACATCATCGTCGAAGGTGTTGCCGCCGGCGCCACCGGCTGGGTGGCCGGTCTGGTGGCGGCGTTTCCGCACGAGTCGGTGGCGCTGTACCAGCTCGCCATGCAAGGCAAGGTTGCGGAGGCAACCCGTCTTTATCATTGGTTCCTGCCGCTGCTGCGGCTCGATACGGTGCCCAAGTTCGTGCAGCTCATCAAGCTCACCCAGGAAATGGTCGGCATGGGATCCAGCCGGGTGCGCGCGCCGCGCCTGGAATTGGCGGGAGCGGAACGCGAAGCGGCGGTTCGCGTCATCCAGCACGCCATCGCTACCCGGCCGGCGCTGAAATAATAGTGCCCTGCCCCCGCGAAGGCGGGGGCCCAATTTTCCTTTTTCGGGGAAACGGCAACTTGGACCCCCGCCTTCGCGGGGGCGGGGCGCCAACTATTTTCCCTGCCGTCCCCCTACAATGGCGCGTGGCCGACCTTCCCCAACTCTCTTTCGAGCAACGCGCCTCCCTATATACGCAGCTCGCCGCGCTGGAAACAGCCGGCCTGCCGACCGACCGCGCCTTCGGTGTGCTCAAGATGGACGGTGTGGCCGGCCAGCGCGTGGCGGTCGCGCGCAAATGGCTCGCGCGCGGCAAGAATCCCGCCGACGCGGGAACCGCAAGTGGCCTGTTCAATACCCTCGACGGCACCCTGATTCGGGCGGCCGTGCTGGCCGGCTCGCCGGCCCGCACCTACAAGCGTCTCGCCGATTTCTATACCACGCGCGCCGCGCAGGCCGCCGCCATTCGCGGCCGCATGTGGATGCCGGCGTGTGTATTGCTGGTGTCGCTGTTGACGGCACCCTTGCCCGCTTTCGTCGCCGGCACGCTCGGCATCGGCGGTTACGTTTGGAAGATCGCGCGGCCGCTGTTGTTGCTGGGCGGTGTGTACTGGGTGCTGAAGTCCCTGCCGGACTGGAGCCGCGGCACCGAATGGGAAGGGCGATTGCAGCGCTGGCAGATGAACCTGCCGTTCTGGGGCGGCAACCAAATACGTACCAATGCGCGCGACTTTTTCGAGAGCCTGGCGCTGATGCTGGAAGCCGGTATCTCCATGTTCGACGCCCTGCCGATGGCGCTCGCCACCGTCACCAATCCGCTGATCCGCGCCGAGTACGAGCGCATCCTGCCGGCGATGCAGGCCGGCGCCAGCCTGTCGCAGGCGATTGCGCCGCTGCAATATCTCGGCGACGCGCGCGTGGTCGCATTCGCCCTGTCCGGCGAGGAAAGCGGCACGCTGGCCGAAATGCTGTTTCGCCACACCGCCATGGAAACCACCGCCATCAACGAGTACTACGCACAACTCGCGGTGTGGTTGCCGCGCGTAGCGTACGCGATGGCAGCGGCGTGGGCGATCCACGGCATCCTCACCGGCCCCGGCGTGATGCCGCGGGTGCCGGACGATCTATGATGCGACGCTGGCTTGGAATCTGTGGGTTACTGCTGGCTTGCGTTGCTTGCACGGCAATTGCGCCGCGTGACAGCGCCTTCGAAGCCGCCATCGTCACGCGCGCGCAATGGGGCAGCGTCCCTTTGTCCGCTGCAGCGGACGCCGTGCCGCGCCGACAAACCATCACGCACATCACCCTGCATCACGGCGGCGTTGCCTTCGCCAAGGACCGCGATGTGCGCCAGTATTTGCGCGACCTGCAGGCGTGGTCGCGCCGCGACAAGCAATGGATCGACGTGCCGTATCACTATGTCATCGACTTCGAAGGCCGGGTCTATGAAGGCAGGCCGATCGAGTACGCCGGCGACACCAACACCGAATACGATCCGGCCGGCCACGCGCTGATCGAACTGATCGGCAACTACGAGGAGATCGAGCCGAGCACCGCGCAACTGCAGGCTATCGCGAAGACCATGGCGATGCTCGCCGTACAATACCGTGTGCCCGTCGCGGAAATTCGCGGTCATCGCGATTACTCGAAGCAAACCGAATGTCCCGGCAAAAACTTGTATCGGCATCTGCCCGCCTTGCGCGAGCAAGTCGCCGACCTGATCCGTCCCCGCTAAACCCATGATGAATACCCGAAGCATTGTGATCCTCGCCGCGTCTGCATGGCTCGCGGGCTGCGCGGCACCCGGCGAAAAGCGCCACACGCCGGCCGAAATCGCCGCGTACCGTCCCGCCGATTTTGCGGCGTCCATCGCTTCCGCCGCCGGAGAACAAGTGGAAGCGACGCAGGCCATGGAAAAAATCCGCGCCGCCATGGCGTTGCCACCCGGCGGCGATCCGGGGGAACTCGCGCCGGAAGCCTTGCACGCGGTCGCCTTCCTCAATCGCGAGCGCGAGGCCGGCCTCGCCATCCTGCGTAACGCCCTGGTCGATCTCGACCACAAGTCCGCCGGCTATCAACGCGACGTGCTGTCGGTGGCTTACAGCCATTACGCCACCGACGTGGTGACGCCGGTCGCGCAACTGCTCGACAAGCTCTCCACGCCACGCGAATTCGCCATCGCTGCCTATACGGTATTGCAGGCCGACGGCAGCACAATGCGGCGCGAAGCATTGGCGGCACTGTTGCACGCACGCTTTCCCGAATGGGGCCGCGAGCCGCGCCTGGCCGCACTCGACCACGTCTTGAGCACCGATGTCGGTGCAGAACGTCGCCAGCGGCCGCCGCTCGCCGATTTGCTGGCGGCCCCGCTGCGGCCCGGCTTCCCGGTGGTGTACAGCTTGCAGCGCAGCGACCGGCGCTACTTCGGCGTCGCCATCGTGCGCGCTGCCAACGGGCGCTTCGTACGCAATGCCGACGGCAGCCTGTTTCGCGTTGCGCAACTGGCGATGGCGATCACCAACCTGCCCGGCACCATCACCAACGGCAATACGCCGCAGGGCGTCTTCACCGTGGTCGGCGCTGGCACCGCGACCAATCGCTGGATCGGGCCGACCCCCTACCTTGAATCCAAGGTACCGATGGAAGCGACCATAGCCGAGTTCGAGCACGCGCCCGCGCTGGGCGAGTGGAGCGAAGATCGCTACGACACCTTCCTGCCCGCCGGCTGGCGTGGATATTTCCCGATCAAGGAAGCCTGGCTCGCCGGCCTCGCCGGGCGCAACGAAATGCTGATGCACGGCACCACCATCAATTCCGACTATTACCGGGGTACCAGTTACTACCCGGGCACGCCCTCGGCCGGCTGCATGGTATCGATGGAGTACTGGAACAAGATCGATGGCGTCATGCTGCAGAGCGACCAGCTTTCGCTGGTCAAGGCATTCACCCGCGACGGACTCGACCAGGGCTACCTGGTGGTGGTGGAGCTCGACGACCGGGCGGCCGCGGTTACGCTCGACGAGGTAATGGCCGACATCGCGGCCGCGGAAGCCGCTCTCGCGGCGCGGGTGGCGGTCCACGCCGGAAATTGAACGAATTGCAATTTCGACGGCGTTTTGCCTCAAAATAGCGCACTCCATTTTTGGACGCAGCTTCGACATCATCATGAAAAACATCACCGTACTCGGCCTCGGCAAGGTCGGCAGCCTGGTGGGCACCTTGCTCACCCGTTCCGGATTCACCGTTACCGGTATCGACGCCGCCGCGCAATCGAATCTTCCTTTTGCGGTTCGCGCTCACGATGTGGCCGATCTCGTGCAACTGAAGGCTTCGCTCGCCGGCCAGGACGCGGTCATCTCCTGTCTGCCGTTTCACCTCAACGTCGCCATCGCCAAGCTCGCGCACGATAGCGGCATGCATTATTTCGACCTGACCGAGGACGTGCCCACCACCAACGCCATTCTCGAGATGGCCAAGACCGCCAGGAGCGTGATGGCGCCGCAATGCGGCCTTGCTCCCGGATTCATCGGCATCGTCGGCGCCGATCTCGCCAAACGGTTTGAGACTTTACGCTCGATCGAGCTGCGCGTCGGCGCGCTGCCGCAGCATCCGCGCGGCAAGCTCGGCTACGCGCTCAACTGGTCGCCGGAAGGGGTCATCAACGAGTACATCCACGACTGCGAAGTGATCCGCAACGGCGAACGGCAGATGGTGCCG
>CAZCKI010000134.1:2033-8336 GCA_964498815.1 uncultured Burkholderiales bacterium | reverse complement strand
GGCTTGTAAGCGGTTCGCGCGAAGTTTGCGCAAAGGAAAAGGGCGGCCTGGCCGCCCTTTTTTTGTCCGGGAAATCCGATCCCGAGTCGTAAATGCTAAACCATATTTCCGGGCTTGCCTAGCCATTGCGGTTTTGCCGCCCTTCGTCTAACGTGAGCCCATGAATCATCCCATCCGCGTGCAATTCGCGAAAGCCGGCAACCTCTACAGACTGGAGATGTCGGTGTCGCCGCTGATTGCGAGGGAGATGCCGATGGTGGTGGAGGTGTTTACCACCCATTGGAGCAAACCCGAGGAAGTGGACCGCGCCGAAGTCAACGGCGCCACCGCCTTGATGCTGGCCGCAGACCACGAGATTCGCGCCGGCGAGCGCCCCGCCGACATCGCCCGCACCCTTACCTACGCGATCTGGCAAAAGCTGGACCGCTATGTAAAGGTGACGGTGGAAAGCACCTATCTCGGTGAATCCCCCGACGCGCATTTCGAATTCGGCGAGGAGCAATACTCCGAGGCCTTCGGCGCCCGCTTCGAGAATTGATCGCCGAAACTGCCGCCTGCCGGCAATTTGGCCCAATCCGCCGTGCCGAATCCTGCGTATGACAAAAAGACCGCGCCTGGCCAAGCGGGCCGCCGTCGGTTGGACCAAATAAGGGACACGGAGGACAAGATGAAAGCACTTCTGACCATTTCGACGAGTGCGCTGTTATTTGCCGCTCTCGCCACGCATGTAGACGCTGCGCCACCCGCCAGCTATTTCGACAACGGCAAGCGCGGCGACGTCCTCTCCGGCGGCGTGAAGCTTATCCCGGTCAAAACGCCCAAGGGCACCTTCAACGTCTGGACCAAACGGGTCGGCAATAACCCCTCGGTCAAGGTGTTGCTGCTGCATGGCGGCCCCGGCGCCACCCACGAGTACTTCGAAGCATTCGACAGCTACTTCCCCGGCGCCGGCATCGAGTACTACTACTACGACCAGTTGGGCTCGGCGTTCAGCGACCAGCCGGATGAGCCGTCGCTATGGGATACCGCACGCTTCGTCGAAGAGGTCGAGCAGGTGCGGATTGCACTGGGCCTCGACAAGAGCAACTTCTACCTGCTGGGCCACTCCTGGGGCGGCATTCTCGCCATGGAATACGCGCTCAAATACCAGCAGAACCTGAAGGGCCTGATCGTCTCGGACATGATGTCGAGCATCCCCGCCTACAACGAATACGCGCGAAAGGTGCTGATGCCGGCGATGGACCAGAAGGCGCTGGCAGAAATCCGCAAGCTGGAAGCCGAGGGCAAGTACGAAGACCCTCGCTACATGGAACTGCTGATGCCGCACCACTACGTGTACCACATCCTGCGCATGCCGCCCGAGCAATGGCCCGATCCGGTCAACCGCGCCTTCAAGCGCCTGAATGCGAAAATCTATGTGCCGATGCAGGGTCCCAGTGAGTTGGGTGCCAGCGGCATTCTGGAAAAATGGGACCGCAGCCACGATCTGGGAAAGATCACCGTGCCGACGCTGGTGATCGGCGCGCGCTACGACACCATGGACCCCAAGCACATGGAATGGATGTCGCACCAGTTTCCCAAGGGGCATTACCTCTATTGCCCGAACGGCAGCCATATGGCGATGTACGACGATCAGAAGGCTTACTTTGCTGGGCTGATCAACTTCATCGGCGGGGCCAACAAGGCAAAATAGCCGCGCTTAGCCCACCCAAACCCGCGCGTTGCGAAAAAGTCTCATCCACTGGCTCTCTGCTTTCCACTCGCGCGGGTGCCACGACAGGTTGACGGCGCGCGCCACGCGCTCGGGGTGCGGCATGATGATGCTGAAGCGCCCGTCCGGTGTGGTGAAGGCATTCATGCCCTGCGGCGACCCATTCACGTTCATCGGGTAGGCCTCGGTGGCGCGCCCATGGTGATCGACGAACTGTGCTGCGCAGAGCCAGCGTGCGGCGTCCTGCTGCTGCCGATCCCTGAATACCGTCTGGCCTTCGCCGTGCGCGGTCACCACAGGAATGATAGCCCCTGCCATGCCGGCAAACAGGATCGAGGGCGACTCGCGGATCTCCAGCAGGACCGTGCGGCCTTCGTATTGCTCGCTGGCATTGCGCTCGAAGTGCGGCCAGTTTTCGGCGCCGGGGATGATGCTGTGCAGGTTGGACATCATCTGGCAGCCGTTGCAGACCCCCAGTGCAAAGGTGTCGCTGCGCCGGAAAAAGGCCTCGAATTGATCGCGGGCGCGTCCATTGAACAGAATCGACTTGGCCCAGCCCTCGCCTGCGCCTAGCACGTCGCCGTAGGAAAACCCTCCGCAGGCGGCGAAGCCGCGAAAATCCTTGAGAGAGATGCGGCCGGCGATGATGTCGCTCATGTGCACGTCAAAGGCCTCGAAGCCCGCGGCCACAAACGCCTGCGCCATTTCCACCTGGCCGTTAACGCCTTGCTCGCGAAGGATCGCGATCTGCGGCCGCGCACCTTTGGCGATGAATGGCGCGGCGATATCGTCGTTAAGGTCAAAGGTGACCTTTGCTTGCATGCCGGGGTCGTTCGCGTCGAGCAGGGCGTCGTATTCCTGCTGCACGCTGGCCGGATTGTCGCGCAGCATCTGTATGGCGTAGCTGGTTTCGGACCAGGCCCGGTGCAGGTCGATGCGCTTCTCGGCAAACAAGGCCTGGCCCGCCCGTATGACACGAAATTCGTTGCTGTCGTTCGGCTGGCCGATGATGTGGCTGACCTTCGACAATTCGGCAGTGCGCAGCAGATCCATCACCGCGCTGCGATCGGACTTGCGAATCTGCAGAACCGCGCCCAATTCTTCGTTGAACAGCGCGGCCAGCACGGCTTCGCTTTCCGCCAGTTTTCGCGAAGTCGCGGTGGCATCGTAGTCGTCGACATCGGATTCACGTTCGCTGAAAGTCAACGCGTCCAGATAGATGCTGACGCCACGATGTGAGGCAAACATCATTTCGCACAGCGTTGCGAACAGGCCGCCATCGGAGCGGTCGTGATAGGCGAGGACTTTTCCATCGCGCACCAGCGTTCGCAGTGCTGCGAAAAAGCGCTTCAACATGCCCGCGTCATCGAGGTCGGGAACGACATTGCCGACCTGTCCGTACACCTGTGCCAGCGCGGAAGCGCCCAAGCGGTTTCTGCCGGCGCCGAGATCGATCAGCAGCAATTCGGTGTCGGCTTCGCGCACGAGTTCCGGCGTCAAGGTCAGGCTCGCATCGCGTACCGGCGCAAATGCGGAAATCAGCAGCGATACCGGCGCCACGATTTGCTTGGCCTGGCCGCCCTCCTGCCAGGCCGTCTTCATCGACAGCGAGTCCTTGCCGACCGGTATGGAAATCCCCAGCGCCGGGCACAGTTCCATGCCGACCGCCTCGACGGTTGCGAACAACTTTGCGTCTTCACCGGGGAATCCTGCCGCCGCCATCCAGTTGGCCGAGAGCTTGATATCGCCGATGTAGTCGATGTCGGCAGCAGCGATATTGGTGATCGCCTCGCCCACCGCCATGCGCCCCGAAGCGGGAGCGTCCACCACGGCGACGGGGGTGCGTTCGCCCATCGCCATCGCCTCTCCGCGCAAGGTATGAAAGCCCATCAGGGTCACCGCGCAATCGGCCACCGGCACCTGCCACGGGCCGACGAACTGGTCACGCGCGGTAAGCCCGCCCACCGAGCGGTCGCCGATGGTGATGAGGAAGGACTTGTCCGCCACGGCCGGCAAGCGCAGCACGCGATAGGCGGCCTCCTTCAAGTCGATGGCGCCGGTATCGAATGCCGGCAGCGTCGTGGGAACAGTCTGCACGTCGCGATGCATGCGCGGCGGCTTGCCGAGCAGCGTTTCCATTTCCATGTCGACCGCGTCGTTGCCGAACAGGGGATCGTGCACGACCAGTTGCGGTTCGGCAGTAGCCTCGCCGACCACCGCAAACGGGCAGCGCTCACGCTCGCAGAAAGCGCGGAACCGGGCAAGCGATGCGGGCGCGATCGCCAGCACATAGCGCTCCTGCGATTCGTTGCTCCAGATTTCGCGAGGACTCATGCCCGGCTCTTCCGAGGGAATGGCGCGCAAGTCGAAGCGCGCGCCCACGCCGCCGCCGTGCGCGAGCTCGGGTAGCGCGTTGGAAATGCCGCCGGCGCCGACGTCGTGAATGGCCAGGATCGGATTGCCTTCGCCCTCGGCCCAGCAGGCATCGATCACTTCCTGGCAACGCCTCTGCATTTCCGCGTTGGCGCGCTGCACCGAATCGAAATCGAGCGCCTCGGTATTGCTGCCGGAAGTCATCGACGAAGCCGCGCCGCCGCCGAGGCCGATGCGCATCCCCGGCCCGCCCAACTGGATGAACAGCGCGCCCGGCGAAAGCGGTTTCTTGTGCGTATGCATGGCGTCGATATTGCCGATACCGCCCGCGATCATGATCGGCTTGTGGTAGCCGCGCATGACGCCGTCCGCCGCTTGCTCATAGGTGCGGAAGTAGCCGTTGAGGTTGATGCGGCCGAATTCGTTGTTGAATGCCGCACCCCCCAGCGGCCCTTCGATCATGATAGCCAGGGCCGAGGCGATACGCGCGGGCTTGCCGTAATCGCCTTCCCAGGGCCGCCGGTAGCCGGGCAGGTTCAGGTTGGAAACCGAGAATCCGGTCAGTCCCGCCTTCGGCTTGGCGCCGATGCCAGTGGCGCCCTCGTCACGAATTTCCCCGCCGGAACCGGTGGCGGCGCCCGGCCATGGGGCGATGGCGGTCGGGTGGTTGTGCGTTTCCACTTTCATCAGGATGTGCGTGTCCTGTTCGTGAAAGGCGTAGCGGCCGCCGCGCGCATAGAAACGCTCGATGCGCGCACCTTCCATGACGGCGGAATTGTCGGAGTAGGCGACCACCGTGCCACGCGGCGAAATCTGGTGGGTGTTGCGAATCATCGCGAACAGGCTCTTGTCGCGCGTAACACCGTCGATGGTCCACGCCGCATTGAAAATCTTGTGGCGGCAGTGTTCCGAATTGGCCTGTGCGAACATCATCAGTTCCACGTCGGTGGGGTCGCGGCCGATGCGTCGGTAGTAGGCCAGCAAGTAGTCGATTTCGTCGGGCGCCAGGGCCAGGCCCATGTCGAGATTGGCCTTTTCAAGGGCGGCCTTGCCGTCCTTGCCCAGCACGACGGCGGCGAGCGGCGCGGGCGCCTGCGATTCAAACAAGCGCGCGGCCGCCTCCAGCGAATCGACCATCACCTCGGTCATCGGATCGAACAGGGCCGCCTTGAGTGTAGCGATGGCGTCTGCGGGCAGGGCACCGGCAATGCGATACAAAGTGCCGCGCTCGATGCGGCGAATATGGCTGAGGCCGCAGTTATGCGCGATATCGCTTGCCTTGGACGACCACGGCGAAATGGTACCGAAGCGCGGCAATACCAGCAGCAGCGAACCATCGCCTGCCGACTCGCGCGCATGGCCATAGGTGAGGAGCTTGTCGAGCAGTGCTTTTTGCACGTCGTTCAGGGTGCCACTGCACTCGACGAAATGCACGAAGTCGGCTTGCAGGCCGGTAAGCCCGGGAAAGCGACGCTGCAGCGGAACCAGCAGTTTTTCGATGCGAAACGACGAGAGCGCAATGGGGCCGCGCAGCGTTAGGAGGGAATTCGCGGCAGCGGATGCGGGGCGGTTCATGGGAAACGTCGAAGGCCGGCGACCGGCGTGGGAAGCAAGATGCGATTATACCTTTTGCCCGGCCCGTCCCTCGCGGCCGACCGGCGTCAGCGCCATTTCAATTGCACGCGGACCTGGCGAAATGCTTCGCGTTCGAGGCTGTCGGCCCACAAGGTGAGGACGCGCGACCTGCGCCACCAGCGGTCACCCGGCAGGCGGTAGGGCACCGTCGTCATGATCGGCAACACAAAGGCGCCGCTCACGACGGCTGCATCCTCAATGGTGCGCCCATCGCGCAGCCGCAATCGCAAGCCGAGCTGGGTGCCGGCCAGCCCACGCGGCTCCCCGGTAAGCGGGTCGAGGTCGAGCCTTAGCAGGTAAAACGCCACCACCGCCGACGGCTCGCGCAGCAATTGACGACGCACTTCCAACACCAGCAGGCCGCCTGCCAGCAGGCCAAGCGCAATCAGCCAGGCCAGCGAGAATTCACGCTGCGGCTCGCTCCAGAGGGTGGCGGCCACCGCCAGCAATACCCCCGCAGCGAGCAAGGTCAAGGCGATGCGCGACGGCCGCAGCCGAATCCAGCGCGGATCTTGAAAATCCTCCTGCGTGGCCTGATCATTTTGTTGTGGCATGTCGCCCATTCGCGTAGACCCGTTATTATT
>CAZCKI010000134.1:0-2023 GCA_964498815.1 uncultured Burkholderiales bacterium | reverse complement strand
CCCCATGAACCCACTTTGGCTCGAAACCCTCTCCCGGCAAGGCGCGGTTTTCCTGGACGGACGGGTGACCCGTTTCGAAGGTTTGCCGCCGTCGAGCGCGGACGCCTTCCTCTGCGATCTCTCGCACGAGGGCGTCATCCAGGTCGGCGGCGCCGACGCCGCGAGTTTCCTGCACGCGCAATTGAGCAACGATGTGCTGGGCCTCGCCGACGGAGTTGCACAATGGAACAGTTGGTGTTCGCCCAAGGGCCGCATGCTGGCGACCATGCTGGTCTGGAAACACACCGACGGATTCTCGCTGCAATTACCGCGATCGTTGCAGGCCGCGATCCAGAAGCGCCTGCAGATGTTTGTGCTGCGCGCCAAGGTGGAATTGAAAGATGCGGCGGAGAGCAATGTTCGCTTCGGTATTTGCGGCAAGGCTGCGGCAACCCTGCTCGCTGCGGAGATCGGCGCTTTGCCGGCACGGGATTTGCTGGTCACTTCCCTGCCGTTCGGACAGGTGATCCGGCTATCGCCGGCGCGATTCGAGGTGAGCGCAACAGCGGAAAACGGCATCGCGCTATGGAACCGGCTGGCCGAAAAATCCCGCCGGATCGGCGCCGCGGCGTGGGATCGCCAGCTGATCGCCGAGGGCATCATCACCGTGTTGCCGGAAACCCAGGATCAGTTCGTGCCGCAAATGGCCAATTTTGAACTGATCGGTGGCATCTCGTTTCACAAGGGCTGCTACCCGGGGCAGGAAATCGTCGCCCGCACGCAGTATCGCGGCATCCTGAAACGCAGGTTGGCACACGTGCAGGGCAGCGGCGACGCGCCTCGACCGGGCACGCCGGTATATTCGACCGCCTTCGGCGAACAGGCGGCCGGTACCATCACCAATGCTGCGCCCTGCGCGGACGGAGGATTTGACGCTCTAGTAGTTGCGCAGGTTGAGGCGATCAAAGCCAATACCATGCATTTGGGCATCATCAATGGCAGCCAGCTCACTGTGCACGCGCTGCCATATCCGGTCCCGGACACTGCATAAGGAACCGATTAGCGCCATGACAAACCAATTCGGGCTTCCGCGCGCCATTCCAGAACACGTTAGGCGAGAAGTTCGCCAGCGGTCAAGGTTTGGCTGCATTCTGTGTCGTAGCGCAATCTACCAATATGAACACATCTATCCAGAGTTCGCGAATGCGAAAGCGCACGAAGCTGACAAGATTTGCTTGCTGTGCGGCGGATGTCACGACAAAGTTTCCCGCGGGCGAATTGCCAAGGACACGGTGAAAACGCGATATCTTGAAATACAAGAATCAAACGAGGTCCGACCACCATTCGAGGAGTTGAGCCTTTCTTCCACGAATATTTCCGTAGCCATTGGGTCGGCAAATTTTGAACATACACCCAATCTGATACGAATTAATGGGCAAAACCTGCTGTCGATCACGCCGCCGAAAGACGGAGCAGCGTTTCCGACTCTAAATGGCATATTTTGCGACCATGCTGGGCGCGAGTCATTGCGAATTGTGGAAAACGTTTGGGAAGGCGCAATCGACGCTTGGGATATAAGCGTTGCTGGTAGGGTGGTAACGGTAATGACGGAGAAGGGACGTACTGCATTGGCGTTCAGAATTGACCCGCCCAGCAGAATAACGATCAGCGAACTGGATATGTATCTAGAAAATTGTCGAGTTTATTGTGGAAAAAAGGGGCTAGTAGTCGGGCAATTTCGTGCGGGTAACTATACGTATCTGGAGCTTGAAAATATTGACTGCAAAGGTGCTGAAATTGGGATTGACATTGATTCTGTTGGTGCGGATGCACCGCGATTTCGAGGACTTAGCATAGTTGGAGGTGAAGGTATTCGCCTCGAGGGAACAGGCATACGAATTGGGGTCGGCGCTGGGTCTATGATCGTAGGTGGTTTACGCGTGTGGGAGCATCCAGTTTGATGGCATCAGCCATGCACATTGCTCTACTTTTGCTAGCGGGCGGCGGCGTCTTTTCTGAGTAATGGCAGCCTAGCGGGGGAGAT
>CAZCKI010000133.1:0-8343 GCA_964498815.1 uncultured Burkholderiales bacterium | reverse complement strand
AAGATGAAGGACCAGGCCATCGTCTGCAACATCGGCCACTTCGACAACGAGATCGACGTTGCGTCCCTCGAAAAGTACAAGTGGGACGAGATCAAGCCGCAGGTCGATCACATCATTTTCCCGGACGGCAAGAAAATCATCCTGCTGGCGCGCGGGCGGCTGGTCAATCTCGGTTGCGGCACCGGCCATCCTTCCTATGTGATGTCCTCGTCGTTCGCCAACCAGACAATCGCGCAAATCGAGTTGTTCAGCCAGACCGCCAACTATCCGGTCGGCGTCTATACATTGCCGAAGCATCTGGATGAAAAGGTCGCGCGCTTGCAGCTAAAGAAGCTGAACGCCACGCTCTC
This sequence comes from uncultured Burkholderiales bacterium, assembly GCA_964498815.1. Classification (GTDB taxonomy): domain Bacteria; phylum Pseudomonadota; class Gammaproteobacteria; order Burkholderiales; family Usitatibacteraceae; genus UKL13-2. The sequence goes on along the minus strand of CAZCKI010000133.1, from coordinate 7,993 downwards.
GGAACTTCGCCCCGATCAGGCGCAATACATCGGTGTATCGATTGCCGGCCCGTACAAGCCCGACAGCTACCGCTACTAGGGAATTGCCGTGAGCAAGCAGGGCACCTTCTCCTTCGAATACTTCCCGCCGAAAACACCGGAGGGAGTCGCCAAGCTGCGCGAAACCACGCGCCAGCTTGCGCAGCTCCACCCTGCGTTCTTCTCGGTCACCTTCGGCGCGGGGGGCTCGACCCAGGAAGGCACGCTTGCCACGGTGCTGGACATTCGCGGCGCCGGCCATCACGCCGCGCCGCACCTTTCCTGCATCGGTTCGACGCGCGACAATCTGCGCGAGATGATCCACAAATACAAGGACGCCGGTATTCGCCACATGGTGGCGCTGCGCGGCGACCTGCCTTCGGGCATGGCGGTGGCGGGCGAGTTGGGTCATGCAAGCGATCTGGTCGCCTTCATCCGCACTGAGACCGGCGATCACTTCCACGTCGAAGTGGCGGCTTATCCCGAATACCACCCGCAGGCGCGGTTCGCGCAGGAAGACCTGCAGAATTTCAAGCGCAAGGTGGAAGCCGGCGCCAACTCGGCCATCACCCAATATTTCTACAATACCGACGCCTATTTTCATTTCGTCAATGAGGTGCGGACTATGGGCATCACGGTTCCAATCGTGCCGGGCGTGATGCCGATAGCCAGCTTTTCGCAATTGGCGCGCTTCTCGGACGCCTGCGGTGCCGAAATCCCGCGCTGGGTGCGGCGCAAGATGGAAGGCTTCGGCGACGACAAAGCCTCGATCAAGGCCTTCGGCCTCGATGTGGTCACGGAACTATGCGCGAAGCTGCTCGAAGGTGGCGCGCCAGGACTGCATTTCTATACCCTCAACCAGGCAGGCCTTTCGACGACTATCTGGCAGCGGCTCGGCCTATAGCACGGCGAGGCCGTAGTGTGGGAAACTAGCGACTGTGTCGATTCCTTCCCGGCGCCTCAAATGAAGCACTTACTAACCGTCGGTCTACTGCTCCTCTGCGCCGTTGCTTCGGCGCAGGAACCCCTGCTCACCAACCGCGCCACCGAATTGCGCGAAGCGCCCGATGCCGACGCCAAGGTGCTGCAGGCCCTGCCGGAGAAAAGTCCGGTGCAATTGATCGAACGCAAGGGCGCCTGGAGCCAGGTCAAGGCCGGCACGGTCACCGGCTGGGTGCGCATGATGCATCTGCGCGGCGGTGTCGTAGTGGTCGAAGCGCAGCCGCAAAGTGCCGGCGGCAGTGCGCTCTCCAGTTTCTCGCGCCTGCTCGGCGGCAATCGCGCCCAGCCCGACACGCGCTCCCGCAACGCCACCCTGGGTGTGCGCGGCCTGTCGCCGGAAGATTTGAAGACCGCATCGCCGAACGTGCAGGACCTCGCCAGGCTGGCGGTGCTGCAGACCGACAAACCGGCCGCGGAAAAATTCGCGAGAGAAGTGCCGCTGGCGAAGATGGAGATCGCGGAACTCTCCGCCAACGACAGAGGGGGGCGGAAATGAACATCCGAACCTTTGTGGCGATTTCATTGTTGACGGTGACGGCGCCGGCATTCGCGCAGTTCGGTGGCTTGGGCGATTTCGTCAAAAAGAACCTCACTACCGATAACCTCAAGAAAGTCGCCGACGCGGTCACGCCGATGTCTGAGACCGAGGAAATCGACGCGGGTGCCGGTATCTCGGCGATGATCCTGGGCGCCTCGCCGCTGGTTGCGAACGACGAATTGCAACGATATGTGAATCGGGTGGGCCGCTGGGTTTCCCTGCAGTCCATCCGCAGTGACCTGCCGTGGGAGTTCGGTGTCATCGACTCACCTTCGGTCAATGCCTTTGCGGTGCCGGGCGGCAAAGTGTTCGTGACCCTCGGGCTGGTGCGCAAGCTCAAGAGCGAGTCCGAATTGGCGGGTGTGCTGGCCCACGAAGTCGCACACGGTGCGCTCAAGCACCAGGTGAAAGCGATTGAAAACGCCAAGCTCAGCGCGCTGGGGCAGAGTGCACTGCAGGCTGCCGCCGACGCGAAACTCGCGCAAACCAACCTGGGTTCAACCCCGATTGTCGGCAATCTCGCCAGTGCGGCGGCTGGTATGGGCATCGAGGCAATGAAAAACGGCCTGTTTTTGCGCCCCCTCGATCGCTCGTTGGAATACGATGCCGACCGCCTCGGCGTAGTGCTGGCGGCGCGCGCCGGCTACGACTCCTACGGCCTGATCGCTGCGTTGCAAATTCTGGCGACCATGACTCCGGATGAATCCGGCGGTTCGATTTCGATGAGCACCCATCCGACGCCGAACGATCGCCTGGCGGAACTGGAAAAATTCACCGCGACGCTCGATAAATACGGCAACCAGCCGCAGGTGGGCGATCGCTTCGCCAAGGTGATGGCGACGGTCAAGTAGTGCTTGCCGCATAAAAGAGAAAGCCGGGCTGCGCCCGGCTTTTTCTTTTTCGAATGAGGCTTACGCCGCCTTGACGTGCCGCCGCTTGTGCTCGGCGTCCCTGGCGTGCTGCGCGGCGTACGATTGGTGCGCCGCCGCTTCGGCTTCGCCGACCTTGATCGGCAGTCCCATGTCCATCAGCACCGAACCCAGTGCACTGAGGCACAGCATCACGTTCTCCGGCTTGCAGGAATAGCCCATCAATCCAAAGCGCCAGATCTTGCCGGCCAGCGGGCCGAGGCCCGCGCCGATTTCCAGGTTGAATTCGTGCAGGAGGATCTTGCGCACCTCGGCTTCGCCACCGTTGGGCAATCCAACCGGCACCCGCACCGCGTTCATCTGCGGCAGGCGGTAACCTTCCCTGACCAGGAATTGCAGGCCCATCGCCTCCAGCCCCGCCTTCAACGCGAGGTGATGGCGCTGATGGCGCGCCCAGCAGTTTTCCAGACCTTCTTCTTTCAGCAGCAGCAGGGATTCGTGCAGGGCGAAGAGTCCGTTGGTGGGCGCGGTGTGGTGATAGGTGCGGTTGGTGCTGCCCCAGTAGTTCAGCACCAGGTTGAGATCCATGAACCAGCTGTGCACGCGGTTTTCCTTGCCGCCGCGCAGTTTGACGCGATCGACAAAGCGCTCCGAGAACGACACCGGCGACAGCCCCGGCGTGCAGGAGATGCATTTTTGCGAGGCCGAATAAATGGCGTCGATGCCCCACTCGTCGACCAGCACCGGAGTGCCGCCCAGCGAGGTGACGGCATCGACGATGGTGATGGCGTCGAACTTGTGCGCGACCTCAGCCAAAGCCTTGGCGTCGGACTGGCAGCCGGTGGAGGTTTCGGCGTGGACGAAGGCCAGTATCTTGGCATCCGGGTGTTGGCGAAAGGCATCCTCGACCTTGTTCGGATCAACCGGTTCGCCCCATTCGCTTTCCACCACGATGGCGGTGCCGCCGGCGCGCTCGACGTTTTCGATCATGCGCCCGCCGAAGACGCCGTTCCTGCCGACGATCACCTTGTCGCCGGGGCTGACGGCGTTCACAAAGCAGGTTTCCATGCCCACCGAGCCGGGGCCGGAAACGGGGAAGGTGAGCGCGTTATCGGTCTGGTAAGCGTAGCGCAACAGGGTTTTCAGCTCTTCCATCATCTCGACGAAGATCGGGTCGAGATAGCCTATGGCCGGCAGCGACATCTGCGCCAGCACGCGCGGGTTGATTTCCGAGGGGCCGGGACCCATCAGGGTGCGTTGCGGCGGATGAAAGGTGGTGATTTTCTTGGAGGGGGAGGTCTGCTTGAGCAAGCTCATGGGAATTCCTTTGAGGGCGGTCAATCGTTGCCTGATCGTCGGCGTCAGGCTGTAGGCAATTGCGGTGCAAAGCGAGGGGGCTTGTGGCCCGGCGGGGTTCCCTCGCGCCACAGGCCGGGCGCATGGTGGCGCCGCCTGCAGGAGCGGGAATAGTCTCGATTCACGGTCGATGCTGCGATGCAACATCGTAGCCGGAAACCCCGTTTCGCGCAACGATTTCTGCAATTCGTCCGGACCGCCATTGTCGGCCGGGTGGTGGGGCGCGAAGATGGCGCCATACCTTCTTCCAGGAGCTACACCATGCCTTTCACCAAACCCGTACGCTGGCTGCTGGCCGGACTGTTGCTGATGCTGTTGCTGGCGGCCCTGGCCGGATTCGCCGTGCATTCGTTCGGCCCGCACGGCTCCATCCTGATCGACGACATGGATCTGTCCGATTCGATGCTGGGCTGGATGATCGCCATCCCGATCCTGATCTGTGTGGCCATCATGATGGTGGTGATCTTCGCCGGAGTCGGCGTCCTGGTCGCCGGTGCGCTGGTGCTGGCGCTGGGCGGAGTCGCCATCGCCGCGCTGATCTTCATGCTGCCGGTGCTGCTATTCCTGGCCATCCCGCTGATGGTATTGATCGGACTGGTGCGGCTGCTGACGCGGCCGAGAGCACCGGTACAGCAAAGCACTATTTGAAGCGAATCACCTGCGCTGGCGGCGGCTCTTCGATAGTTTCCGTATCGAAGGCAATATCGCCGTCGGCGGCCGGCGCTCCGGAAGGGGCGACTGCAACAAAGTCGAATAGCGCGCGGTCCATCAGGTGCGACGGCGCCACACTTTTCAGTGCCCGAAAAATATTGTCCACTCTGCCCGGGTATTGCTTGTCCCACTCGCGCAACATCTGCTTGACCTGCTGGCGCTGCAGATTGTCCTGCGAGCCGCACAGGTCGCAGGGGATGATCGGAAACTGCCGCACTGCGGCGTAGGCTTCCAGATCGGCCTCTTCGACGTAGGCAAGCGGCCGGATCACTACATGGCGGCCGTCGTCCGATTGCAGCTTGGGCGACATGCCCTTCAGCTTGCCGCCGAAGAATAGATTCAGGAATACGGTCTGGACGATGTCGTCGCGATGATGCCCCAGCGCGATCTTGGTCGCGCCGATTTCGCCCGCCACGCGATAGATCACGCCGCGGCGCAGCCGCGAGCATAGCGAACACATGGTCTTGCCTTCGGGGATCAGGCGCTTGACAGTCGAGTAGGTGTCCTGCTCCTCGATGCGAAACGGTACACCCAGTCCGGTCAGGTAGTTCGGCAGGATTTCTGCCGGGTAACCGGGGTGCTTCTGGTCGAGATTAAAGGCAAAGAGCTCGAACGGCACCGGCGACTTGGCCTGCAAAGAGCGCAGGATGTCGAGCAGCCCATAGCTGTCCTTGCCGCCCGACAGGCACACCATCACCTTGTCGCCGGCTTCGATCATGCCGTAGTCGGCCACCGCCTCCCCCACCAGCCGGCGCAGCCGCTTGGCGAGTTTGTTGGCTTCGAACTGGGCCTTGCGGTCGTCCTGGGCAGGGGTAGCTTGCATGGCGGTCATTCTACAAGGCGATCGAGCGGCCACCGTCGATTGCCAGAATTTGCCCGGTGGCGAAGGGCGCGTCGAGCAGCAGGAACTTGACCGCCCCGGCGATATCCTGCGCGGTGCCGGTACGGCGCAAGGGGGTCTGCGCGACGATTCGGTCGCGTTCGCTTTGGCCATAATCCTGGCCGTCGTCCGGCCACAGGATGGCGCCCGGTGCCACGCCATTGACGCGCACCTCCGGGGCGAGATCGATGGCGAGCGAGCGCGTCATGCCGGCGAGGCCCGCCTTGGCGGTCGTGTAGATCGCAAAATTCTTCAGCGGTCGCTCGGCGTGGATATCGATCAGGTTGACGATGGTGCCGCGGCTCTGCCGCAGGAATGGGGCCGCCGCCTGCGCGAGGAACAGAGGCGCCTTTAGGTTGGCGTCGATCAGTTCGCTCCACTGGTCTTCTTCGATGGTTCCGATCGGCGTCGCATAAAAAGTCGAGGCATTGTTGACCAGGCCATCGAGCCTGCCGAAACACGAGTGCGCCTGGTGGATAAGCCCCTTCAGGGCATTGAAGGCGAGCAGGTCGCCTTGCACCACGGCGGCAGACTTGGGCCGCTCCGCGTTCAAGGCCCGCGCGAGCGCGTCGGCTGCATCGCGCGAACGGTTGCAGTGGATGACGATGTCGGCGCCGGCCGCGTGCAGGGTGCGGCAGATGGTGGCGCCGATGCGTTTGGCGCCGCCGGTGACGAGGACGGCGGCGCGATGGGCCGATGCGGGAATGGCGGGTGTGCTCATGGTTGTGAGATTATCGCATCGAATGAAATCACCGCTTCCTGCCAATTCGAGTCTGCCGGCACCCGATGCCGATGCGCTGGTCCACACGGAAGCCTGTCAGGCCATGTTGCGCGAGGAAATCGCGGCGGCGGGTGGCTGGCTGTCGTTTGAGCGGTTCATGGATCGCTCGCTATATGCGCCGGGCCTCGGCTACTACGCCGCCGGTGCGCGCAAATTCGGCGTGGCCGGCGATTTCATCACGGCGCCGGAAGTCTCTCCCCTGTTCGGGCAATGCCTGGCCAACGCGCTCGCCGAGGGCTTGCGCGCACACGGCGGCGACCTGCTGGAGCTCGGCCCCGGTTCGGGCCGCCTTGCGTTCGATTTGTTGCAGGCGCTGGCCGCGCTCGGCGCGGCACCCAGGCAGTACTACCTGCTCGAAGTCAGCGCTGACCTGATCGAACGCCAGCGCGCGCTGCTGGCGACGCTGCCGGCCGCCTTGCGCAACCGCGCCGTCTGGATCGACCGCTTGCCGCAAAACTTTGAAGGCGCCATCGTCGCCAACGAAGTGCTCGATGTGGTGCCGGTGCATCTCTTGCACTTCTCGCAGGGCGGTGTGTCCGAGCGCGGGGTCGAGTGGCGCGACGGTGCATTTGCCTGGCGCGATGTGGCCCTGCCGGTGGCATTGCAGACGGACGCCGAGGCGATCCGCGCGTGCTTTCCCGCAAGGTTTTCCGGCGATTATTTGACCGAAGCCGCGCCCGGTGTATCGGCTCTGGTGGCGAGTCTTTCGGAAGTGCTGGCGCACGGCGTACTGCTGTTCATCGACTACGGATTCCACCGTGCCGAGTACTACCATCACGACCGCGCCGGCGGCACGTTGATGTGTCACTACCGCCACTTCGCGCACACCGACCCTTTCCTGTACCCGGGGCTGCAGGACCTGACCGCACACGTCGATTTCACCCGGGTGGCCGCCGCTGCCGAAGCGGTGGCGGGGCTGGACTTGGTCGGCTACACGACCCAGGCGCAGTTTCTGCTGAATGCCGGCATCACCGAAGCCATCGCCGCGCGCCAGGCCGAAGGTAGCGCCGCCTACTTGTCCGTGACCAACCAGGCGCAGCGCCTGCTGAGCCCGGCGGAAATGGGCGAGAGTTTCAAGGCGATCGGTTTTTCGCGGGGCGGCTGGCCGCTCGCGGCCCTGAGCCGGGCCCGGCAACGCCCTCTGTGATACATCAATCGGTTCAATAATCGATGCGTTACACTACTCGCGCCCCAGACCCATTCTTGACCTATAACTAAGCGTCCCTGGCACCATCCCTGCGGAGAGAAACCAGATGCCTGTCACGATTGCCGTACTGAAAGAGCGCACGCCCGGCGAAACCCGCGTCGCAATGATCCCCGAGGTAGCCAAGAAGCTGAAAGCCCTCGGCGGCGACGTGGTGCTGGAAGCCGGCGCCGGCACCGACGCGTTTTATCCCGATGCCCTGTTCGCCGACGCGCGTTTTGCCGCCGATGCCGGTACCGCTCTCCAGGGTGCGCAGGTGGTGTTGCGGGTACAGGTGCCGACCGAGGCAGAGGTCGCGGCGCTGCCCGATGGCGCTATCCTCGTGTCCTATCTTGCGCCCGGCAAAGACCCGGCGCGGGTGAATAAAATGCTGGAAAAGAAAATCACCGGCTTTTCCATGGAGCTGGTGCCGCGCACCACGCGCGGTCAGGCGATGGATTCGCTGTCCTCGCAGGCTTCCGTCGCCGGCTACCAGGTGGCGCTGATGGCCGCCCAGCTTTGCCCAAAGTTCTTTCCGATGCTGACCACCGCTGCCGGTACCATCCGCCCCGCCAAGTGCGTGGTGGTGGGCGCAGGGGTTGCCGGCCTGCAGGCGATCGCCACCGCGCGCAGGCTCGGCGCCATCGTCGAAGCC
>CAZCKI010000132.1:0-8358 GCA_964498815.1 uncultured Burkholderiales bacterium | reverse complement strand
TTTCGATTTTCAAGCAGGGCGCGCTCAAGCGCGTGGTGATGGGCGAGGACGAAGGCACCCTGGTACACGCCTGAGCCACGGGCATCGGACACCCGGCTACAATGGCAGGACGCGAATTGCGGAGAATGGACACATGAACGTCGCCGACCTGAAAAAGCAATCCGAGCAAAAGATGCAAAAGAGCATCGAGGCCCTGAAGGCCGATCTGGCCAAGGTGCGCACCGGCCGCGCCCATGCCGGCTTGCTCGACCACATCCACATCGACTATTACGGCCAGATGATGCCGCTGAAACAGGTGGCCAATATCTCCCTGTCCGACGCCCGCACCATCACCGTACAGCCGTTCGAAAAGAAGCTGGCGCCGGTCATCGAAAAAGCCATTCGCGACTCCGACCTCGGTCTCAATCCCTCCTCGGCGGGCGACACGGTGCGCGTGCCGATGCCGCCTTTGACCGAGGAACGTCGCAAGGAATTGACCAAGGTGGTGAAACACGAGGGCGAGAACGCCAAGGTGGCGATCCGCAATATCCGCCGCGACGCCAACACCCACCTCAAGGACGCGCTGAAAAAGCACGAGCTGCCCGAGGACGAGGAAAAGCGCGCGCAGGACGACGTGCAAAAAATGACCGACAAGTACGTGCTGGAAGTCGATAGAGCCGTCGCCGAAAAAGAGAAAGACCTGCTCTCGATCTGAGCGCGCCATGGCAGACGCTTCCGCTTACAGCAGTTCCACCCAGGCCATTCCCGAAGTGGGGGCGGTGCCGCGCCACATTGCCATCATCATGGACGGCAACGGTCGCTGGGCGCGCCAGCGTTACATGCCGCGCGTGGCGGGCCACAAGCGCGGCGTGGAATCGGTCCGCGAGGCGGTGCGCACCTGCGGTGATCTCGGCGTCGAATACCTGACCCTGTTTGCCTTTTCCAGCGAAAACTGGCGGCGCCCCGCCGACGAGGTATCCGTGCTGATGCAACTTTTCCTGCGCGCGCTCGAGCAGGAGGTGGCGAAACTGCACGCCAATGGCATTCGCTTCAAGGTGGTGGGTGACCTGGCGGCCTTCGATACGCCGATTCGCGACCTGATCGTCAAAGGCGAGGAGCTGACCCGCAACAACACCAAGCTCACCCTCACCATCGCCGCCAATTACGGCGGGCGCTGGGACATTCTGCAGGCGGCCAACCGGGCACACCAGGCCCGCCAGCGGGACCTGCGTGCCGCGGGAGCCGTCGAAACGGCCGACATCAGCGAAGCGGAACTGACCCCCCATCTGGCAATGAGTTATGCCCCGGAGCCTGATCTTTTCATCCGCACCGGCGGTGAACAGCGGGTAAGCAATTTCCTGTTGTGGCAACTGGCCTATACGGAATTGTATTTCACCGACGAGTTGTGGCCCGATTTCAATCGCGACAGCCTCCTGAAGGCGATCGAGTCGTACCGCGCGCGCGAACGCCGCTTCGGTCGTACCAGCGAGCAGTTACAGACCTCGCTGGAAGCGGCCAACGCCGGCTGAACTTTCCCCCGTCTTCCTTTCCCCACATGCTGAAAACTCGCATCATCACGGCGCTGGTGATTTTGCCGATCGTGCTGATTGCGCTGTTCTTGTTTCCGCGTTGGGCGTGGGCGCTGTTTGCGGCGATCGTAATGGGGGCGGCCACCTGGGAGTGGGCTCGCCTGAGTCAATTCTCCACCGCTTACCAATCCTCCTTCTTCGCGGTGGTGGCCTCGCTGGCCGCATTGTCGGTATTCGCCTATCTGGACCTCGCCGGTACCGCATTCGGCTCGCTCACCCTGGCGGTTCTGCTGATGGCGGCGGCATTCTGGATGGTAGCGGTGCCGTGCTGGTTGTTGGCCGAGTGGCGTGTCCGCTCCGCAAATCTGATGATGCTGACCGGTCTCGCGGTCATCATTCCGACCTGGGTTGCCTTGCTGTTCCTGCGCGATGCCGGCCCCTGGGTGATCCTTACTTTCGCGGTGATCGTGTGGATCGCCGATATCGCCGCGTATTTCGCGGGCAAGCGCTTCGGCCGCCACAAACTGGCGCCTGCCATCAGTCCGGGTAAAACCGTGGAGGGCGTGATCGGCGGATTGTGCGCGGTATCGGCCTACTATTTCCTGTGGCGCTGGCTGTCCGCGCAACAGCCCGGCGGCATCTGGTTCGACCTGCTGCTTGGCCAGGGCTTTGGCCTGCTGGCCGTGTTCCTGTTGCTGGCGCTATTTTCGGTGATGGGCGACCTGTTCGAATCGTGGATGAAGCGCTGCGCCGGATTGAAGGACTCGTCCAGCCTGCTGCCCGGCCACGGCGGTGTGCTGGACCGCATCGATGCGCTCACCGCAACGCTGCCGCTTGCGTCCTTGTATCTCATCTTGCTGGTGAAGGGCGTATGAAAAACGTCACCATCCTCGGCTCGACCGGTTCGATCGGCGTCAACACGCTCGATGTGATCGCGCGGCATCCGCATCGCTATCGGGTATTCGCCCTGTCGGCAGCGACCAAGGTGGAGGCGCTCGCCGCGCAGTGCCGCAGCTTTCGTCCGCGCTTCGCCGCCATGCCGGATGAGAGCGCGGCCTCGCAATTGCGCGAGCGCCTTCGCGCCGACGGCGCCGATACCGAGGTCTTGAGCGGGCCGGACGCGCTCGAGACGATCGCCGGGCACGCGGAAACGCAAGTGGTGATGGCCGCCATTGTCGGCGCGGCGGGATTGCCGTCGTCGCTGGCGGCGGCGCGTGCCGGCAAGACGGTACTGCTCGCCAACAAGGAAGCCCTGGTGATGGCGGGTCACCTCTTCATGGACGCGGTGCGCGAGGGCGGCGCCACCTTGCTGCCGATCGACAGCGAGCACAACGCCATATTCCAGTCCCTGCCGCATCCGCGCCGCTACGGCTTGGCGGCGGCCGGCGTACGCAAGATCATTCTTACCGCTTCCGGCGGACCGTTTCGCAATCGCACGCCGGAAAGCCTTGCCGGCGTTACGCCGGACGAGGCCTGCGCACATCCCAACTGGGTGATGGGCCGCAAGATTTCGGTCGATTCCGCCACCATGATGAACAAGGGGCTGGAGGTGATCGAGGCGCACTGGTTGTTCGATGCCGGCGCCGACCAGATCGATGTGGTGATCCATCCGCAAAGCATCGTTCACTCGATGGTGGAGTACATAGACGGTTCGGTGATCGCGCAACTGGGCAATCCGGACATGAGAACCCCAATCGCCTACGGCCTCGGCTACCCGGACCGGATCGAGGCGGGCGTCACGCCCCTGGATCTTGCCAAAGCGGGCAAGCTCGAATTCCAGGCGCTCGACCTGCAGCGATTCCCGTGTGTGCGGCTCGCCTACGAAGCGCTGCGGCGGGGCGGTACGGCGCCGGCCATATTGAACGCAGCCAACGAAGTCGCTGTCGAAGGGTTCTTGTGCGGGGAAATTGCGTTCACCGAGATTCCCGAGTTGATCGAGGACGTATTGGCAAAGATGAATGTGACCGATAACACCGCACCCATCACGCTCGAACAAATCCTTGCCGCCGATCGGGCGGCACGCGACGAGGTGCGAAGTATCCGTTCGCAGGCGAAATCGCGATCGCGTCGCACCGGCGCCTGACCCGACGATGCCATGACCGTACTGATTGCAATCTTTTCCTTCCTGGTCGCGATCGGCGTATTGGTCACCTTCCACGAATTGGGCCACTACTGGGTGGCACGGCTTTGCGACGTGCGCATCCTGCGTTTTTCGGTCGGTTTCGGCCGGCCGGTGTGGTTGCGCCGGCGCGGACCGGATGCGACCGAGTGGGTGATCGGTGTTTTTCCTCTCGGGGGCTACGTCAAGATGGCCGACGAACGCGACGGCTCCGCGGTAGCGGGCGACGAGGCCCGCGCCTTCAATCGCAAGTCGGTCTGGCAGCGCTCTGCCATTGTCGCCGCAGGGCCGATCGCCAATTTCATCCTCGCCGCATTGTTTTATTGGGTGTTGTTCGTGAGCGGCGTGCCGGACATCAAGCCGCTGGTCGCGGAACCCGTGCCCGGTAGTCTGGCGGCCCAGGCAGGCTTTGAGGAACGTGACCTTATTCTGCAGATTGCCGGCAATCCGGTGCGCACCTGGGGCGAGGCGAGGCTCGCCTTGATCGGGCATGCCGCTGCGCACGAGATCGTCGAGATAGAAGTCGAAACCGTCGCCGGCTGGCACCAATCGCGGCGCCTGGACCTCTCCGGCATTTCCAAGGACGATCTGGACCAGGACATCCTGGGCAGGCTGGACGTGACACCCTATCGACCGCCTTCCGCAGTCATCAAAGAAGTCGCACGCGGCACTCCGGCCGATCGGGCCGGCCTGCAAGGCGGTGATCGGGTGCTTTCCATCGATGGCGTCAAAGTGACCAGCTGGGTCGGCCTGATGAAGGCGACGGCGGCCCGACCCGGCAAGCTACTGACCATGCAAGTGGAGCGCCGAGGCAGCCAATTCGAGGTCTCCATCACACCGGACAGCGTCGAACAAAACGGCAAGACGGTAGGTCGCCTCGGTGTCATTGGCCCCGTCCCCCAGCCGCCCAGCCCGTTGATGCACGTCGTCATCCGCTATGGGCCGCTGGAAGCGATTCCGCGCGCCTGGGGCAAGGTCTACGACATGTCCTGGTTCAGCCTGAAAATGATGGGGCGCATGCTGACCGGTGATGTTTCCCTGAAAAACCTGTCCGGCCCGATCAGCATTGCCCAGTACGCCGGCCAGTCCGCGCAACTGGGATGGGTGCAGTTTTTGAACTATTTGGCCCTGATCAGCATCAGTCTGGGGGTGCTTAATTTGCTGCCTGTGCCAGTCTTGGATGGGGGCCAGTTGATGTATCATATCGCCGAGGTTATCAAGGGCAGTCCAGTGTCCGAAAGGGCGATGGAAATAGGCCAGCAAGTTGGCCTGACGCTGTTGCTGGGTTTGACCGCTTTCGCCTTTTACAACGACATTCACCGCCTGCTTTCGGGCTGATAAAAAATTTGATGCATTTACCTCGTATCCCGTCACGATTACTCGCGGCATTGCTCGGTTCGCTGTTCTCCGCCGCCGCCCTCGCCATCCAGCCGTTCCAGATCCGCGACATCCGTGTCGAGGGGGTGCAGCGCACCGATGCCGGCACGGTGTTCGGCTACCTGCCGGTCAAGGTCGGCGACCGCATGGACGACGACAAGGGAGCGGCCGCCATCAAGGCGCTCTACGCCACCGGCTTTTACAGCGATGTGCGCCTGGAAGTCGAGAACGACATTCTGGTGGTGCTGGTGGCTGAACGCCCCGCCATCGCCCAGATCGAAATCAACGGCGCCAAGGAATTCACCAAGGACAACCTGAAGGACGGCCTGAAGACCGCCGGCATCTCGGAAGCGAAGATTTTCGACCGCTCGGTGCTGGATCGCGCCGAAAAGGAAATCAAGCGCCAGTACACCAGCCGCGGCTTTTACTCCGCCAAGGTGACGACCACGGTGACGCCGCTGGAGCGCAACCGCATTTCGCTGGTGTTCACCATCGACGAGGGCGAATCCTCGAAAATCGTCGATATCAACATCATCGGCGCGCAGGCGTTTTCGGAATCGCAACTCCTCAAGGAGTTCGAGCTGTCCACCGGTGGCTGGTTTTCCTTTTTCACCAAGGAAGACCAATATTCGAAGCAGAAACTTTCCGGTGACCTGGAAAAGCTGAAGTCGTTCTATCTCAACCGCGGTTATCTCGATTTTCACGCCGATTCGACACAGGTATCGATTTCGCCCGACAAACAGAAAATCTACATCACCATCCCGATCAGCGAAGGGCCGGTGTTCAAGATTTCCGCTATCAAGTTCGCGGGCGACCTGAAGATTCCGGAAGAGGAAATGCGTTCGTTGCTGTTGTTCAAGGCAGGCGAAACCTTCTCCCGACAGAAGATCGTCGATTCGATCAAGCGCATCACCGATCGCATGGGCAACGACGGTTATTCGTTCGCAAGCGTCAATCCGGTGCCGGAAATCGACTATGCCAACAAGACGGCGGTGTTCACGCTGTTCGTCGACCCGGGCCGCCGCACCTATGTGCGCCGCATCAACATCCAGGGCAACTCGCGTACCCGCGACGAGGTGGTGCGCCGCGAGTTCCGCCAGCTCGAGGCGGGCTGGTATTCGATCGAGAAAATCAATCGTTCCAAGGAACGTCTGGAACGCACCTTCTACTTCGAGGAAGTCAACGTCGAAAGCCCGCCGGTGCCCGGCAGCAACGACCAGGTCGACCTCAACGTCACCGTCAAGGAGCGCAATACCGGCAGCCTGCAGTTCGGCGTCGGCTATTCGAGCGCGGAACGCCTGACCCTGTCGGCATCGGTTTCACAGGCGAACATCTTCGGTACCGGCAACCAGCTCTCGTTTCGTGTCAACAGCGGTCGCATCGCGCAGGCGTATGAAGTATCGTTCCTGGACCCCTACTGGACGGTCGACGGGGTGTCGCGCGGCATCGATGTATTCCGCCGCGACCTGAACACGGCATCGCTCCTGACCGGCGACTACCAGTCCAGCACCACCGGTGCCGGTGTGCGCTTCGGCGTGCCGGTAACCGAATACGACGGCTTTAATTTTGGCATTGCCGCGGAGCAGACCAAGCTGGTGATCGATGCGGCCAGCCCGCAGCGCTACGTCGATTTCGTCAAGTTGTTCGGCTCGACCAGCACGACGATTCGCGGGTCGCTGGGCTTCGCCCGCGATACGCGCGACAGCATCTATTTCCCGACCAAGGGCTACCTCGCCGAAGTCGGCACCGAGGCCGGCCTGCCGGGCGGCGACGTCAAGTATTACAGCCTGCGTCTGCACGGCCAGTATCTGGTCCCGGTGTGGGGCCCGATCGTGCTCGGCACCAACGTCGAATACGGCTACGCCAATGGGTACGGCGGCAAGGGCCTGCCGTTTTTCAAGAACTTCTACGCGGGCGGCGTCGATTCGGTACGCGGTTTCCAGCAGAGCTCACTGGGTCCGCGCGATATCAACGGCCAATACCTGGGCGGCAACCAGCGCTTCGTCAGCAACGTCGAATTGCTATTTCCGATGCCTGGGGTGAAGGCCGACAAGTCGGTACGCCTATCGATGTTCCTCGATGCCGGCAATGTGTTCGGCACCGACCAGTACGGCCGGCACCAAAAATTTTACTTTGAGGATTTGCGCGCCTCGGTCGGCTTTGCGGTAAGCTGGTTCTCGCCGGTGGGCCCCCTCAAGTTCAGTTTGGCCAAGCCACTCAAAAAACAGGACGGGGACCAACCCGAGCGCTTTCAGTTCCTGTTGGGCCGCGTATTCTGATCGCGGCGTTCGGCGTGAGGATGCAAACTATGCGTAGCAAACTGGCAGTCGGAATGTTGTTACTGGCCGCGCTGACGACAGCGCCGGCCTTTGCCGAGATCAAGATCGGCTTCGTCAACCAGGAGCGCATCCTGCGCGAATCGGCGGCCGCCAAGCGCACGCTGGCCAAACTGCAAAAAGAATTCGCGCCGCGCGAAGCGGAAGTCGCGCGCATGGAAAAACAGGGCAGGGACCTGGAGCTCAGTCTGCAGAAGGAAGACGTTACGCTGACCGACGCCGACCGCGTCGCCAAGACCAAGCAATTGGCGCAGATCCAGCGCGATTTCCAGCGCATGGCGCGCGAACTGCGCGAAGACCAGAACCTGCGCCGCAACGAGGAACTGGTGTCCTTGCAGGAACGCGCCAACAAGGTAATCAACGAGATCGCCGAAAAAGAAAAATTCGACCTGATCGTGCAGGAAGCGGTGTTCGCCAGTGGCAAGATCGATATCACCGACAAGGTCATCAAGGCGCTTGCCGACAAATAAGCGCTGGCGGGACGTGCTTCACGGCGCGACCGCAGGCAGGGATTGCAGCCCATGAAACTCGGCGACCTCGTCAAACAATTCGGCGGTGAGGCGGTCGGCGAAGTGACCACGCCGATCGAAGGCGTCGGCACCCTCGACAGCGCCACGGCCGGGCAAATCACCTTTCTCGCCAATCCCAAATACCGGTCCGCGCTGGCTTCCACGCGGGCGGCCGCCGTCATCGTCGGTCCGGCCGACCGCGACGCGACCGACCGGCCGCGCATCGTCGCCGCCAATCCTTATGCCTATTTCGCGCGGGTGGCACAGCAATTCCAGCCGGTAGTGGTCGCCGAGCCCGGCATCCACCCCAGCGCGATCGTCGGGACCGGCGCGCAAGTGGCGACCAGCGCCGAAGTCGGTGCCTTCGTAACCATCGGCCGTGGCGCCGTGATCGGCGAAGGTGCTCGCATCGGCGCCGGTTGCGTGATCGGCGACGACACTGAAATCGGTGAGCACACCGTTTTGCAACCGCGAGTGACCTTGCTGGCGCGCTGCCGCATCGGCAGACG
>CAZCKI010000131.1:0-8359 GCA_964498815.1 uncultured Burkholderiales bacterium | reverse complement strand
TGGAAATACCAGGGTTCTGGTTTTCGATGGCGCGATAGGTGGACAGCGCACCCTGCAAGTCTTCGGCATCAAACCAGCCGCCCACCGTCAACACGGCGGCCTTGATGTTTTTCAGGTGCGGCGGAATGGCGCGCGCCTTCCAGTAGTCGTCGTAGGTATCGTGCTCGATTTCCTCGTCGAAATACGGGTTACGCTTCTTGTTGAAGGTCTTGGCGATATTGGCGAGATTGCCCAGCTTCAGGAAATACTCGTAGGCATCGCTGGTGTGATAATCGAAAGGAGCGCCTCGCTCAGGCCGCATCGGGTTCTCCTGCGGTTTGAAGCTGGTGAAGAAACCGTAGTTGTGCGGCAGCATGAAGCCGCCACCGTGATAGACGTCGTCGCGCATGAAGAAATCGGCGATCGGCGCCTGCGGCGAGGCCGCCTTGATGGCGGGGTGGGAATCGATGATCGACGCCGAAACGTAGAAGCCGGGATAGGAAATCCCCCAGATGCCGACCTTGCCATTATTGCCGGGCACGTTTTTCAGCAGCCACTCCACCGTGTCGTACATATCGGTGCTCTCGTCGAAGTCGGCGTTGGATTTTTTGACCGGCTTGTGCGGCGACATTTCCAGGAATACGCCTTCCGATTCGTAGCGGCCGCGCACATCCTGGCAGACGAATATATAGCCGGCTTTCAGGAAGTCTTCCGATGGCGCCAGCCGCGTCGGGTACAGGTCCACGCCGTACGGCGCGCAGCTATAGGGGGTGCGCACCATCAGGAACGGCGCCGCCTTCGATCCATCCTTGGGAACGTACACGGAGGTGTGCAGTTTCTTGCCGTCGCGCACGGCGATGCGGTATTCGTACTTGGTGTAGTGTTCCTTGATGTCGAACGGCACAGGTACAGCGGCGGCGTTGGCCGCCGGCGCCTGGGCAGGGACATCGACTGCTACCGACAGCAACGCAATCAGGAAAATGTAGGCAAGGGAATAGCGCGACATACCGGCACCTGGTCAACGGGAAAGCGCAATGCTTCCATTATTTCCGGCCGGCGTCCATAGTCTGCGTCAATTGTCCGCGGCAGCCGGTAAAATGGCGCCTGTTCCGCTCACATGTCCCTGGAGCTGCCTTGGCCAAAATGTATTTCCGCTTCGCCGCCATGAATGCCGGCAAGTCCACTTCCCTGCTGCAAGTCGCACACAACTACGGCGAGCGTGACCAGACCGTCGATCTCTATACCGCCAAACTCGACGATCGCTACGGCGAAGGCAATATCACGTCCCGGTTGGGCGTCACGCGCGACTCTTTCGTGTTTACCGAGGCGACCGACTTCGAAGCCATCTATCGTGATCGCAAGCGCCCCAACTGCATCCTGATCGACGAGGCGCAGTTCCTCACCGAGGCGCAGGTAATCCAGTTGCATCGCATGGCGCACACGTCGACCACACCGGTGATTTGCTACGGCCTGCGCAGCGATTTCATCGGCAATGCGTTTCCGGGCTCGAAAGCCTTGCTGACGCTGGCCGATGACCTCGAGGAAATGAAAACGATCTGCCGCTGCGGCCGCAAGGCCACCATGAATGTGCGGCTGGATGAACACGGCAACCGTGTCACCCAAGGCGCGCAAGTGGAAATCGGCGGCAACGACCGCTACGAAGCGGTCTGCCCGCGGCGATTCTATACAGGCAGTTGCTAGCTGCGCTGGAAGGGATAGACCGAACCGAGCTTCAGGATGTTCGTCAGTTCGTCGAGCGCGGTCCTGCCCTCGGTGATCAGCGCCGGGTCGGCGAGATCAGCGTCGGCAAGTTGGTCTCGGTAATGCTTTTGTACCCAGCCGGTCAGCGTCGAATAGAGATGATCGTCCAGCATTGCAGCCTGATTGACCGCAGCCGCTTCCTCATCGGTCAATTCCACGCGCAAGCGCAGGCAGGCGGGGCCGCCGCCATTCTTCATGCTTTCGCGCAGATCGAAACTAAGCACTTCGCGGATCGGTGACGGGCCGGTCACCAGTTGGTCCAGGTAGCGGCTGACATTTTCGGTCGTGCGGCATTCCTGTGGCACCACCAGCAACATGCCGCCATCGGCAAGCGTCAGCAACTGACTATTGAAGAGGTAGGACTGTACTGCGTCGGCGAGACTCAGGTCTTCGTTCAACACCTCGATGTACTGAAAGCTGCCACCGATCATCTGTCCAAGTTCCATCAGGACATCGTCCTGCCCCAGGAATGCCTCCTCATGACAAAGCAGCAGCGACTCGTGACCGACGGCGATCACGTCATTATGAAATACCCCCGCGTCGATGGCAGCGGGGTTTTGTTGCACGAACAGGCAGCGGTCCGGATGGAGCCCGTGCAAGCGCGCAACGGCCTGCGAGGCTTCCAGTGTCTGTCGTGCCGGATATTGCTTCGGCCCGACGCGGCCCGGACGCAGGCCCTTCGCGCCGTAGACGAACATTTCGACGCCGGGACCGCCCGCCGCCGCTGCAAAGCGCGTGTGATTGGCGGCCCCTTCGTCGCCAAGCCCGGGCGTAGCCGGCAGCGCGGGGTGATGGACGAAATGGTGCGGATCGGCAAACGTCGCCCGCAGGATGCTTGAGGTGACCGGGTGCTCGATCGAACGATGGAATTTGTTGTTGAGATTGGCGGCGGTAAAGTGCACGCGTCCGTCGGCGCAATCGGCGCTGGGGCTGACGGTGGCGGCGTTGGCGGTCCACATCGCGGCGGCCGACATCACGCCGGACAGGAGTTCCGGCGATTGCCGCGCGGCATTCTGGATCACCTCTACGTCACTGCCGGAAAACCCCACTGCGCGCAGGCTTGCGATATCGGGACGTTCGTGCGGCGGCAGCACGCCTTGCGCAAAGCCGCGGTCGGCCAGCGCCTTCATTTTGGCGAGCCCCTGCAAGGCGGCATTGCGAGGATTGGCCACGGTACCAAAATTGCTCTGCGAGGCAAGATTGCCGACCGAGAGACCGCTGTAGTTATGGGTCGGGCCCACCAGTCCGTCGAAATTAAATTCGCGCGTGCTCATGAGGTGCGATCGGCCGGCGCCATTGCCACCGCGCGTACGGCATCGCCCTGATGGAGGCCAAGGGCGATGGCAGCCGCCGCGTCGATGCAAATGTCCGCCCCCTTCACCGTGGCAGGAGCGGAAATGACTCGGAAATCGCCGAAGCGTGTGTTGGCGAGCAGCCAGGGCTTTGCCTGCGAGACAGCGCCCGCCGTCGACAAGCCGTAGATGCGGCTGCCGGCAACCGCACCGATCGCGTCGGTACCGCATTCGTAGGTGGGCCCGGCGTCAAAAATATCGACATGCCCTTCATAGCGAAAGCCTTCTTCCTGCAACAGCGTCTGCGCGCCGCGCGTCTTCGGATGGGTGACACCGATGGCGGCTTGCGCTTCGGCCGACAGCAGCGAGCTGTAGAGCGGATGCTTGGGCATCAGTTCGGCCACGAAAGCCTTTTTGCCGATGCCGGTCAGGTAATCCGCGCGCGAGAATTCCATCGAGAAGAAATGCCGCCCCACCCCGTCCCAAAACGGCGACCGGCCGCCTTCATCGGACAGCCCGCGCAATTCGGCGATGGTCCTGTCGGCAAAACGCTCGCGGAAATTCGCCATGAACAGGAAGCGGCTCTTGGACAACAAGGCGCCGTTCTGTCCGCCGCGATAACTTGCATCCAAAAACAGCGAGCAGAGTTCGCTGTTGCCGGTATGGTCGTTGGACAAGAACAAAGTTGGCGTCCTGGTAAAGATACCCAACTCTTCCGAGGCGTGCACGGTGAGGCCGACGCGGTACGAATAGAACGCCTGCCGCAAACCCACCGCCGATACGATCGCGGCGGTACCCGCAATCTTGCCCGATGCGGTGTCGTCGAGCACGAACATATAGATTTCATCGGCCCGCTCGGCGCTGCCCGCGAACGAGGCCAGCGAGGCCTCGATGCGCTTCCTGAGCGGCTCCTCGCTGGAGGGCAGGGTGGTCATGCCGACGCCGGTGCGGCCGGCCAGGCCCAGCAAGGCCGGTAAATCGGACATGGTGATGGGACGAATGATGAGCATGACGGCCTGAAGCACAGCGAGCGGCTGCGGCGGCTATTGTGCCGTTTTTTGCCCGCCCGTCACAGGTTTAGCGACGACTTTTTTCGAAGGGATAGGCAAGCTGCGCCAGGAAGGTCTGCGGAACCCGGCCGTCGCGCACGCCAAACACCTCGGGCTGGCGCCCGGCCGGCATGTAATAGGTGCCGAACAACTGGTCCCACAGCGGCAGCAGGCCGGCAAAGTTCTTGTCCTGCCCTTCCTCCTGCGAAGTGTGGTGCCAGCGATGAAAGCGCGGGCTGGAAATCACACGGCGAAGCGGCCCGTAATCCCAGCCGACGTTGGCGTGCAGCAGGATGGCGTACAAGGTCAGGAACGGCACGTAGGCGGCCAGCGCCGTCAACGGGAAGCCGAGCAGCATCAGTACGCAGACCTGCGCCAGCCGACTCAAGACATCGTTGACCGGATGCAAGCGCACCGAGGATAGCCAGTCGAGCTGTGTCGAGCTGTGATGTATGGCATGAAAGCGCCACAACCAGCCGCGATGGAAGGCGCGATGCGTCCAATAGCCGATGAAATCGCCCAGCACCAGCATTTCGATAACCACCAGGCCGGTCGGCTGCTCGGCTATAGGGCCGAATCCATTGGCGAGCTCCGGCCCCAGCTTGCGGCCCAGCAGAACGGCCACCACCGCCACGCCGGCGAGTGTGGTGAACTTGGCCAGCGTCTTGGTCACCAGCGGCGTGAATACCCAGTAGATCACGTCGACGGTAAAACCGTTGCGCCGGATCGGCTGCCGCGGAATCGAAGCAAACCAGTGTTCCACCGCGTAGAACACGATGCCCAGTACGGTGAAGCTGATGACGATACCGGCGAGGGATGG
Organism: uncultured Burkholderiales bacterium; assembly: GCA_964498815.1. Lineage (GTDB taxonomy): Bacteria > Pseudomonadota > Gammaproteobacteria > Burkholderiales > Usitatibacteraceae > UKL13-2. The sequence continues at coordinate 3,458 of CAZCKI010000131.1, read as the reverse complement.
CATGCTGCGTCTCCGAATCGAAACACTGCATTGTTGCCGCGCGCGCGCGCGATTGCAACGGCAAATTGTAAGCCGCTGTTGCGGACCGTAGTTGCGACCAGCCTGCGCGCGTGAAACAATGCCTCGGTGCATTTGTCCGGGAGCCAGATCTTGATATCCAGGTACCTGTTTGCCATTGCCTTGGCCGGTATGAGTTTCGCCGCCCTCGCCGACGATGCGGCGGTCGCGCGCGGCGAGTCGCTGTTTCGAAAAAACATGTGTTTTACCTGCCACGGTACGGTGGGACAGGGCGGCGAACGCAACGCGGGGCCGCGCATTGCCCCCAACCCGTGGCCGGCGGAAGCCATCAAGCTGCAATTGCGCCAGCCTCGGCAGGACATGCCGCGCTACGATGAAAAATTTGTCGGCAACGACGATATCGACGATATCCGCGCCTACCTCGCCTCGCTCCCGCCCGGGCCGAAAGCCAGAGACGTTCCGCTGCTTTCGCGAATGTAGGCGTCAGCGCGCCTGGCAGACCACGTCGACCAGCGCCGGTCGGCCACTCTTCACGATCTCCACGGCACGCTGCAAGGCGCTCCCCAGCCGAGCGGGATCGGTCACCGGGCCGGTAGCCCAGACGCCGTGTGCTTCGGCGAGCTTGGCAAAATCGATATGCGGGTCGCTGATGTCGTTGCCGATGCCGGCGCGGTCCGGGCGCCTGCCGTGGACGGCCGCCATGCGCTGCAGATGCATCACCTCCTGATGGTAGGCGCGGTTATTGTGCATCACCGTCAGCAGGGGAATGCGGTGGTGGGCAGCGGTCCACAGCACGCCGGGGGCGTACATGAGGTCGCCGTCGGGCTGGAAGGTGACGGTAAATCGGCCGCGGTCGCGATTGGCCAGCGCCGCGCCGACAGCGGCCGGCGCACCGTAGCCTACGCCCTGCCCGCCCGAGCCGCCGAGCATCTGGTAAAACTCGGTGGTGGGCCACAATCTGCGTGCCCAGCCGATGCGATCGCTGACGGCGAGAGACCAGGGCTCGTTCTGGATCGCGTTCCAGGTTTCCATAGCGAGCCGCGCCGTGGAAATCGGCTGGGCATCCCATCCCACCGCGGCATCGTCCTTGGCGCGCGCGATCAACGCAAGCTGCTGCTCGGCCAATATGCGGCCACGCGCCGCCAGCGCCAATTTTCGATCCGCCGTCAGCACACGTTTCACCGCTTCGGTCAGCGCCGGCAAGGTCGCCTCGACATCGCCGACGATCGGCAGGTCCACCGGCATGAAGCGCTGGAAGTCCTGGTAGTTGGCGTGCAGAAACGCATCGGCCATCGACAGACTGATGATCTTGACGTCCTTTTTGGCGAGGCGCCGGTATTCCTTGTGCGGGTCGCCTACCGAATTGAACTGGCCCCAAGGATCGTACACCTCGAGCATCAGCACCACATCGGCATCGCGCACCAGCGTGCGGCGCGCGTCGCTATGGCAGAGTGGGTGACGGCTGGGAAAATTCATGCGCCCGCCCAGATCGATTACCGGCGCCTGCAAGGCTTCTGCCAGCGCCACCAGCCTCGCCACACCCGCCTGGGTGCGCGCGGCGCGATCGGCGAGGATTACCGGTGCTTCGGCGCCCGCCAGCAGCCGCGCCGCTTCAGCGATCGCTCCGGCATCGCCTTGTGCTGCGATCGAGGCGATGGCTTTGGGCACGCGCAATTCGCTTTCGTTTTCGACAGGCTTTTCCTGCAATTCCATGTCGGCGACAATCAGCGTCGGTTCCATCGGCGCCGTGGTGGCGACTTTCCAGGCGCGCACCGTCGATTCGGCAAAGTGCTGCAGCGAAGCCGGCGTGTCGTCCCACTTGACGAAATCGCGCACCATGGCAGCGGCATCCTGCACCGAGTGCGACCACTCGGTGCCGGGCCGGCGCGCATTGGCGTCGAGCGCGTTGCCGGCAAACATCACGATCGGCACGCGGTCGCACCAGGCGTTGTAAATCGCCATGGCGGCGTGCTGCAACCCTACAGTGCCATGCACGTAGACCGCCATCGGCTTGCCGGCCGCCTTGGCGTAGCCGTGCGCAATCGCCACCGCCGATTCCTCGTGCATGCAGGTGATGAGCTCGGGCTTCTGGTTGCCGCCGTAGTTGACGGTCGATTCGTGCAGACTGCGGAAGCTGGAGCCGGGATTGGCCGCCACGTAATCGAAGCCCAGCGATTTGATCACATCGACCATGAAATCCGAGCCGGGCCGCGCCACCACCCGCGCACCCAACGCTTCCTTGCCGGAGTGCGACTTGGTAGCCGACGGCGGTTCAGCCGCCTCCGCCTTCGCGGCAACACCGGCGCCGATCGCCGTTGCACCGGCCACCGCCGACTTCAGGAAGTCGCGCCGGCCTTTGCCCTGTTCTTCTTCCATTCCATCTCTCCTCGATTTGTGTCATCGTAAAGAGCGGACCGGACAGCGTCAAATGATTCGCGCGGTCCATCCTGCGGAACAAAAAACCTTGCGGCGAGGAACCCGGTTCATCGTGAAGCGCTGGCTCAAAAGCACGTCCAATCGCACTTTCATCGTCTATCCTTTGATGATCGCGCTCGTGGAATGGTTGCAACTACCCGGCGCAGAGCGCTTGCGAATCGAAGCCTGGGGACTGCCCTTGCTGGCGTGGGGATATCTGCAGTACCGGCTGGTGGGCGCGTATCGAACGCATCTCGGCGGTGGCGGTCCCGGACTGTCGAACCCGCCGCAACGGCTGGTGACGGTCGGGCCGTACCGCTACATCCGCAATCCGATGTATCTGGGACACCTGATTTTCCTGCTCGGCCTTGCCTTGACCTTTCATTCCTGGCCGGGCGCGGCGCTATGCGTCGCGCACATTTTTTGGTTCGACCAACGCGCACGACGGGACGAGGCGTCGTTGCAACGCCAATTCGGCGAGAGCTATCTGCAGTATCTGCGCAGCTCTCGCCGCTGGTTGCCAGGTCTCTACTAAGGCTGCCAGCGTTTACAATACGCTGTGCTCGTTCGCGGCAGCATGACCGGCTGCCGCCCGCGCACGATTCCGCGGAAGCCACCCTGCCCCATGCACTATCCCCACGCCCTGCGCGCCCTTCGCCACCGCAATTTCCGCCGCTACTACTTCGGACAAATGGTTTCGCAGCTCGGCTCCTGGATGCAGTCAACTGCGGTGCTGTGGCTGGCCTATCGGTTGACCGGATCGACCGCTGTTACCGGGACCATCGGCTTTCTGGCGCTGGTACCGTACATCGTCATCACACCGCTGGCAGGGGCTTTGGCGGATCGAGTCAGCCGCCGCAAGCTGTTGATGACCGTGCTGGCGCTTTCGGTAGTGGTCGCGGGGATACTGTCCGCGTTGACCGCCACCCACCAGATCACCATCTTTTCCCTGGGCCTGCTCGCCTTCCTGCAAGGCATCCTCAACGGCGTGGAGGTGCCGACCCGGCACGCGCTGTTCGTGCAAC
>CAZCKI010000130.1:0-8364 GCA_964498815.1 uncultured Burkholderiales bacterium | reverse complement strand
GGCGCGGCAAATCGGCGTGAAGCGCGTGGCACCCTGCAAGCCCGAGGACGCGCAGCGCCATTCCGGTTATCAGGTCGGTGGCTGTTCGCCTTTTGGCCTGCGAAAGCCGATGCCGGTCTACATGGAGAAGTCCATTCTTGACATCGGCAAGATCTACATCAACGGCGGGCGGCGCGGATTTCTGGTCGGGATCGCGCCCGGCGAAGTGGTTCGATTGGTTTCGCCCAAGGTGGTATCGGTTGCGATCGAGGAGTAATTCGTCGCACGACGACAAGACCGCGTCGGCAAACGATTTCTGCGGCCGCTACAACCGAATTACCCGCAGCGCCACGGTCAGCAAAAGACTCAGCAATATCGTGCTGGTAATCGGCAAATAGTATTCCCGGCCTTTGTACCGAAAGCGCACATCCCCCGGTAATCGCCCGAGTCCCAGTTTGGTGAGTTGCGGCGCAAATACTCCGAGCAGCACCACCATCGCTATCACGGCCAGCAACCACTTGATCACGGGGTCAGGCCTCGTCGATCACGCGTTGCCGAAAAATGGTCACCCCCACTTGCTTCACACCGCGAATGTGGGCGATCTTGGCGATGCTGATCTTGACCCACTGCGCCTTGAAGTCGTGCAGCAGCACCTTGGCGATGTGTTCGGCCAGCGCTTCTAAAAGCTTGAAATGCGCGTCTTTCAGATCGGCGCGCAGGCGTTCCACCACCTTGCCGTAATCGACCGTGTGGCGGATGTTGTCGGTTTCGCCGGCCTGGTGGGTATCGAGGCCGATTTCCAGCTCGAACTCGAGCGTCTGCGGTTTGAGCTTTTCCCACTCGTAGATGCCGATCCACGCCTCGGCGCGCATTTCGCGAATGAAAATGGTATCCATTTGAGGATTGAGGATTCGGGATTGGGGGGAAAGCCTGAGCTTATTGTAAAGTACGTACCTATGAATTCCCTGATCGCCGTCATAGTCGCGTATTTGATCGGCTCACTGTCGTTTGCCGTCATCGTTAGCTCGGCCTTCGGCCTGCCGGACCCGCACAGCTATGGCTCCGGCAATCCCGGCGCCACCAATGTGCTGCGCAGCGGCAAGGTCATGGCGGCCCTCCTGACGCTGGTGGGCGATGCCGGCAAGGGCTGGCTGGCCCTGTGGCTGGCGCAACGTTTTGCCGGCGATTTCGGCTTGCCGGCCGCGGCACTGGCCGGCGTGGCGCTGGCGGTGTTCCTCGGCCACCTGTTCCCGCTATTTCACCGCTTCCAGGGCGGCAAGGGGGTCTCCACGGCGCTAGGCATCCTGCTCGCAATTAACGCTTGGCTGGGGCTTGCCTGTCTCGGCACCTGGATGATCGTTGCGTTCTTTTTCCGCTATTCCTCGCTGGCTGCGCTAGTCAGCGCGCTGTTTTCGATTTTCTATACTTTTTTCCTGTTCGGACTCTCGCCCTTTTTGCCGGCGGTGATCCTGATGACGGCACTCCTGTTCTGGCGCCACCAGGCCAATATCGTCAAGCTCCTGAACGGTACCGAGTCCAGGATCGGCGAAAAACCAGCCAAGACGGCGGAAGCCCCGCCGCCTGCCTAGCGCACCGTGTTCTTGTCCTGCCCGAACAGGATTTTGCGTTCCTCTTCGCTAAAGTTGGTGACCGGTTTGGGCGGATTGATTTTCTTGGCGAGCGCGTAGGCGCGCGTGGTGGCCGGACGGGCACGGATCGCTGCGTGCCAACGGGCGAGGTGCGGAAAATCCTTCATGTCCTGCCCCTGCCGCTCGGGAATGATCCACGGGTAGCTCGCCATATCGGCGATCGTGTACTGCTTGCCGCAGACGAACTTGCGGTCGGCCAGACGCTTGTTCAGCACTCCGTACAAACGCGAAGTCTCCTTCACGTAGCGGTCGATGGCGTAGGGCAGTTTTTCCGGCGCGTAATTGGCAAAGTGGTGGTTTTGGCCGGCCATCGGGCCGAGGCCGCCCATTTGCCACATCAGCCATTCCAGGCACTCGACCTGCCCGCGCAAGTCGGCTGGGATAAACTTGCCGGTCTTGCCGGCAAGGTACAAGAGGATCGCGCCGGACTCGAACACACTGATCGGTTTGTTGCCGTCTGCCGGGGCGTGATCGACGATGGCGGGCATGCGATTGTTGGGCGCGATCTTCAGGAACGACGGCTCGAATTGCTCGCCCTTGCCGATGTTGACCGGCTTGATCGTGTATTCGAGGCCGGTTTCCTCAAGAAACAGGGTGATCTTGTGGCCGTTGGGAGTGGTCCAGTAATAGAGGTCGATCATGATTTCTCCTGGTGGAATCCTTCGTTTCGATTTACTTGCCGAATGCGTTCACACCGGCACGCGAGTATGGGTCGGGCCACGGCAGGGCACGCCCCAGCCGTTGCGCCGCATGACGCGGCCAGTACGGGTCGCGCAACAAGGCGCGGGCCAGAAATACGCAATCGGCATCGCCGTCGCCGACGACCTGCTCGGCCTGCACGGCGTCGGTGATCAGCCCCACTGTCCCGGTACAGAGACCGGTGCCCTCGCGGATCGCGCGCGCGAACGGCACCTGGTAGCCGGGCCGGATGGTCATCTTTGCGTCGGCGATGTTGCCACCCGAGGAAATATCGACAAGGTCGATGCCGATCGCCTTCAACTGTTTGCAAAATTCGATCGCTTGCGCGACGTCCCAACCACCCTCTTTCCAATCGGTGGCGGACAGCCGAACGAATACCGGCTTGGTTTTCGGCCAGGCCTCGCGCACGGCGGCACAGATTTCCAAGGGGAAGCGCATGCGGTTTTCCAGCGAGCCGCCGTACCGGTCGGTGCGGGTATTGGAAAGCGGGGAGAGAAATTCGTGCATGAGGTAGCCGTGCGCGGCATGCACTTCCGGCACGTCGAAGCCCGCGGCCAGCGCAAACTTGGCGGCGGCGACAAAATCATCGCGACATTTCTTGAGGTCGGCCTCGCTCATTTCACGCGGCATCGGAAACTTGTCCGAGAAAGGCACAGCAGAGGGACCGACCACCTGCCAGCCGCCCTGGCCCTGCTTTACTTCGCCGCTACCACGCCAGGGCGCATAGGTCGAAGCCTTGCGGCCAGCGTGCGCCAATTGCATCGACGCTACCGCTCCCTGCGCTTTGATGAAGGCTGCAATCGGCGCCCAGGCATCGGCGTGCGCCTGCGACCAGATGCCGGCGTCCTCCGGGGAAATACGTCCCTCCGGGCACACGGCAGAGGCTTCGGTCATCACCAGTGCTGCGCCACCGACGGCGCGCGAGCCCAGATGCACCAGATGCCAGTGGCTCGGCATGCCGTTGTCGCTGCTGTACTGACACATGGGGGATACAAAGACACGATTGCGAAATTCGACTTCGCGCAAAGTGAGAGGCGAAAAAAGCTGGGACATGGGCTCGCTTTCGATGGATCGGCAATGAAATCCGGCGCAGGCCGAAATAGACCTCTCGGCACTGTGGGTATTCAACCAAAACGCATAGTCGAATAGTAGCGCAGCGAATACCGCAAAATAGCGCATTGCCCGGAAAAGTCACGATGACGCAAATCAGCCAATCCCTGGAAGTCCGCGCCGGACCGCGCGCCCTCGCCCACCTGCGCGAACACGGCTTGCGGCCGCACGATATCGACATCGTGCCGGGTGCGGCCGGCGGTCCCAAGGGCCTCGGCCTCGCTAGGCTGGATGAATGGCTGTTCGCCGACTGGCTGCCGCAATCGTTTGCCGCACGCACTGCACCGGTGCAATTGATCGGTGCCTCGATCGGCGCCTGGCGTTTTGCGGCGGTGTGTCGCGGCCACAACGCCACCGACACGCGCGCGGCATTGTCCGAGCTGGCCGAAGGCTATTGCGCACAGCACTACCCGCGCAATGTGAGCGCCGCCTCGGTATCGGCGGACGCGCGCGAACTGCTGGGAAAAATGTTTCGTGGCCGCGAATTGGAAGTACTCACGCATCCGCACTACCGCCTCAATATCCTGGTGGTGCGCGGCAAAGGGATCCTGCAACGCGAACAGCGATTTCGCACCGCCACCGGCTTCGCCATGGCGGCCCTCGCCAATGCGGCCGGGCGCAAACACCTGTCGCGCTTTCTCGACCGGCACTGGTTTTTCGACGGGCGCGAGCTGCCGCTGATCGCGGAAGGCGAACGCTTCGATCATTTCCTCACCCATACCGAGCGGCTGACGACGGAGAACTTTGCCGATGCGCTGCTGGCTTCCGGCTCGATCCCGCTGGTGTTGGAGGGTGTGGACTACATCGCCGGTGCACGCGCCGGCACCTACTGGGACGGCGGTATCATCGACTACCACTTGCACCTGCCGTACGCGCGGAGCGCCGGGCTCACGCTGTATCCGCACTTCACCGGCAAGATCATTCCCGGCTGGCTGGACAAGGTGCTGCCTTGGCGCAAGGCGGCGGGTCCCTGGCTCGACAACCTGATCCTGCTGTCGCCTTCGCCGGCTTATCTGGCGAGATTACCGCACGGCAAGCTGCCGGACCGCAACGATTTCAAGCGCTACATCGACGACTTTACCGGCCGGCAGAAATACTGGCACTTCGCCATGGACGAGAGCGCGCGGCTGCGAGATGAATTTGCGGCCATGGTGGCCAATGGCTCGCTGGCTGCACACGCACAACCTATATAGCTTTACTCTGTGACCTCTGTGTCTCTGTGTTGAAGCTTTTTCGTTTCTCGATCGTAAAGTCAAAAGCTTGAAACACAGAGACACAGAGGTCACAGAGAAGACCCGCGTTGTTTTTGTTCTTCTCGATCATTAGACGACGGCAACGATTTGCACCGGCAACCAGCCGCGCACGCTATTGATGAAACCGATCGCCGTCGCGCGGCTGAGATCGTCGCGAAACAGGGTGCGCTCGACGATGACGCCGCGGGCGAGTAGTTCTTCGCGCAACACGCCGCGCAGCAGTCCCGCCGAGGCGGGCGGCGTGCACCAGGCGCCGTCCAGTTGCAAGACCAGATTGCCGATGGTGAATTCGGTCAGCTCACCGTGCTCGTTCCACAGCAGTACATCGAATGCATCCGGGTCCAGCCGGCGATGGCGTTCATAGACGCTTCGGCGGGTAGTCTTGTGCGTGAGCGTGGCATCCCTCGAGTCGATGGCCGTGCGCGCGAGCGCCACGATCCTGGGTTCTGCGGCTGCCGGTTGAAACCAGTCAGGCGCCGCACCCTCGATCGGGCTGCCGGTCAATTCGATCGCGCCGTCGCTGGCCACCCGCAGGCGAATGCGCAGGGTAGCGCCGGTGCGGGTCGCCGCGTAGCGATCCAACGCCACTTCGAGTGCTCTGCGGTCGACCGCAAATTGCAGCTGAACGGCCGACCGGCACAGGCGATCGAGATGCCGTTCTCGCCAATCGTAGCGCCCGGCGCTGAGGCGCAACGTTTCGATCAGCCTGAAGCCCAGCGAGGCGCGCGCGATGAACTGCGCCTTGGCCATCGCCTCGGCGTATTCGTCCGCGGCGGTCGATTCCCACACGATGCCGCCGCCGACGCCGCACTCGGCCGACTGCGCGGCAGGGTCGACGACGATGGTGCGGATCGCCACATTGAATACGCAACCGCCACCCGGCGCCACATAGCCGATGGCGCCGCAGTAGGCGCCGCGCGGCGCGTTTTCCAGGCCGGCGAGCACCTCGGTCGCCTTGATCTTGGGCGCGCCGGTGATCGACCCGCAGGGAAACAGGGCGCGCAGCACATCGGTGAGCGTGGTTCCCGCGCGCGTTTCGGCGGTGACGGTGGAGGTCATTTGATAGACGGTCGGATAGGCTTCCAGCGAAAACAATTGCGGCACCGCCACCGTGCCGGGTCGCGCGACCCGCGAGACATCGTTTCGCAACAGATCCACGATCATCAGGTTTTCGGCGCGGTTTTTCCCGGATTGGCGCAAGGCCTCAGCCAGCTCGAGGTCGGTCGGCGCAGGTCCACCGTCGAGAGACTGCTGCCGCTGCGCGGTACCTTTCATCGGTCGCGTGCGCAAATGGCGGCCATCCCAGGCGAAGAACAATTCGGGTGACAGCGACAGCAGTTGATGGCTGCCGATATCGAGGTAGGCAGCGAATTGCACCGCCGCCTCGCGCTGCAGATCGTCGAACCAGGCCAGCGCATTGCCGCTGAACGGTGCGCGCAATCGCAGGGTGTAGTTGGCCTGGTAAATCTCGCCATCGGCGATTTTGCGGCGCACGGTGTCGATGGCGGCTTCGTATTGTGTGCGACTGGTATCGGCCCGCCAGGCGCCGACCGCGTACGGAGAAAGGCCCGGCGAGATCGGCGTCACCGGCTGTCGATAGATGCCAAACCACAAGAGCGGCAGCGCCGCCTTGCCACCGGCGTTATCCTTGGTGCGCAATGCCGCATCAAAAGCGGCGGCGGCTTCGTAACCGATGTAACCCGCGGCGTAGCGGCCGTTTTTGCTTGCGGCTTCGATCGCTGCAATGGCCGGCAGCACTTCCGCGAGCGTGCGCGCCGTTACGATGCGCTCAGGCCGATCGAACGCAAGCGTGCGCGGATGCGGCTCAAACGAATCGGTGAAATGGAACTGCAACATGCAGATGAGGTAGCGGGGCTCGGCGGAGATGGTCGCCGAATTCTCCCACAAGGCGGCGATGGGTGACGCCGCAGCCGGGCGAGCTGCTAGCGCGTGATCTTGAGTGCGCGGCCGGTCGCGATCAGGCCGGCAAAGATCGCCACGCTCAACACCATGGCGAGAGCTGCGGTCGCCAACGCCAACGCCACGCCCGTCAAGCCGACCGAGGTCATCGTGAGCCAAGCCAGCACGGTGCCTGGAATTGCCGATGCGGCAATGGCAAGAATGCTGTACAGGTAGAATTTCATCGGGGAAGGAAAGTGAACATAGGAACCGCTTGCGTCACGTGTTGTCATAATGCGCCCAATCTTTGGAATTTTTGTAAGAATCTTGGCGCCGCGCCAGTCTTCCAGTGTGTATTTTACCTTGGCAGGCTCCGCCGTGCAGGGGAAACCTACAAGTTTGGCGCCAGCCAGCGTTCCGCTTCGACTATGCTCCACTCCTTGCGCTGGGCGTAATCACCCAACTGGTCGCGGTCGATTTTACCTACCGCAAAATATTGCGATTGCGGGTGTGCAAAGTAGAAACCGGACACGGCTGCGGTCGGCAGCATGGCAAAGCTTTCGGTCAACGTGATACCGGTCGCGGGTTCGGCTTGCAGGGCCTCGAACAGCGCGCCTTTTTCGGTGTGCTCCGGGCAAGCGGGGTAGCCCGGCGCGGGGCGGATGCCTTGGTATTTTTCGGCAATCAGGTCGGCGGTAGCCAGCGATTCATCCCCGGCATAGGCCCATAGTTCGCGCCGCACGCGCTCGTGCAGCCGCTCGGCGAAGGCCTCGGCGAGGCGGTCGGCCAGCGCCTTCACCATGATGGCGTTGTAATCGTCGTGCGCCGCTTCGAAGGCCTTGGCGCGCTCTTCACAGCCTAGCCCGGCGGTGACCGCGAAGCCGCCCAGGTAGTCCGCTACTCGGCTTTGCTTGGGCGCCACGAAATCGGCCAGGCACTGGTTCGGATTGCCGGCAGGCTTTTCGTTTTGCTGGCGCAGGAAATGAAAGGTTTCAAGCACGGTCGAGCGCGATTCGTCGGCGTAGATCTCGATGTCGTCACCCACCGAGTTGGCCGGCCAGATGCGAATAACGCCGCTGGCAGTGAGCCATTTTTCGCGGACGATGCGATCGAGCATCTTCTTTGCGTTGGCGAAAACCTCGCGCGCGGCTTCGCCGACCGTCGCGTCTTCCAGGATCTGCGGGTACTTGCCCCACAGGTCCCAGGTCTGGAAGAACGGACTCCAGTCGATGTACGGCACCAACTCTTCCAGCGGATAGTGGCTGAAGGTGCGCGCGCCGAGGAATTTCGGCTTCGACGGTGGCACGTATTGCCAATCGATTTTGCTGCGATTGGCGCGTGCGGTGGCGAGCGGAATAAGTTTTACGCCCTTCTTGTTGGCGTGCTGTTCGCGCACCTTGACGTAATCGGCGCGCACTTCCTCGGCGTACGCCGTTTTCAATTGGTCCGACAACAGGTTGCTGCACACGCCGACCGCACGCGAGGCATCGGGTACCCAGATTACCGGAGCGTGGTAATGCGGCTCGATCTTGACGGCGGTATGGGTGCGCGAGGTGGTGGCGCCGCCGATCAGGAGCGGGATGGTGAAACCGCGCCGCTCCATTTCCTTGGCCACGTGCGACATTTCTTCCAGAGAAGGTGTAATCAGGCCGGAGAGGCCGACGATGTCTGCCTTTTGTTCGATGGCGGTGTCGAGGATCTTGTCGCATGCCACCATCACACCGAGGTCGACCACCTCGTAGTTATTGCACTGCATGACCACGCCGACGATGTTC
>CAZCKI010000129.1:0-8392 GCA_964498815.1 uncultured Burkholderiales bacterium | reverse complement strand
TGAACCCGGCGCCTTTCGGCGCCGGGGTGCTGCCAAGACAAAGGTCAGCATAAGCAGAATGCGAGCGCTCGGACTTGCTCGAAGCTGATCTTGACGCGGGTCGCCGGTGCAATCACGGAGTGTGCTTGTCCCAGCGTGCAGCCTGTCGGCCACAGTGGAAGGCTGGTGCCATCCACTTACTTTTGTACGCTTGTGCTAGGGGTTTTACAACCTGTTTATTCGCAGACATACAAGGTGTTTGGCGCGTTGAAAAGGCAAGGTAAACGCTCACTCGCGCATTGAGTGGCGCGTGGCAGCCATCCGCGCCTGCATTGGTGCAAAACGCCGGTGAACTGGGCGGAGGGATCCGGCGACAAGTAGATTTGTCCAGTCGATTTCGTGGACACGATTCGCCGGATTTGCGTTAATAGCGGTGGAGCATTGCGTCTGCTTTTTGTTCCAATGCAGCGGTGTCAATTGAAAATGTCCAGTCGAACCTTTGGACACCGGCACCTGAATTTGCGTTAATAACGACGGGACATTGCGTTCGCGATTTTGCCAACGCGACCTCGCTCCCTGAATCGCCCAAGCCCGCCACTCGCGGGCTTTTTCATTTTATGCATCACGGAATCACTACAGGAGCCGCCATGCTGCAAACCGTACGCCTGCCCTACGTCCGCTTCGAGACCAGCGTCGCCGAATCGAAGGATGCGCAGGGCCATCCGATTTACCAGAACGTGTACCACGCTTACGTCACCCCGGCCGGCGGCAAGGATGAGGTGGTAAAAGTGGCGGAAGAATGGATCGCCGAGCTGAAACGCAAGGGCGATACACGCGGCCCATTCGACGCCGCCGCCAACGAATATCGCGTTTGGCACGAGCAGTTCTCCAAGGCCTTCGATGCCTTCAAGAACGGCGAGGAAATGCAGATCACCGGCACGCCGCTGCGCGCCTGCATGGCTTTCCTGAAATCGGAAATCATGCAAGCCGAACGTGCGCACATCTTTTCCATCGAGGACCTCGCCGCCTGCAACGAAGAGGCGCTAGCGAATATGGGCCTGGGCGCGCGCAACCTCAAGGTGAAAGCGCAGGAAATCCTCAACAGCAAGAATTCCACCGGCCAGGCCGAGGAGATCGCGGCGTTGCGGCAGAAGATCGATGACCTGCACGATGTGATCGCGGCGATGAAGGCGGCCGGCTTGCCCGAGGTGAAAAAGGCGGCGAAGGCGAAAGTGAAGCGGGCGGCATAGCGATACCCTCGCGATACCCTCGCCCCGGCGTAGGCTGGGGCCCAATTTGACGTTGTCTTTTATCCAACAAACTTAGACCCCGGCCTACGTCCCTCAAGGGATTTTCTTCGGTCACCGGGCGACAGCACGCTACATTTGAAATGGCCAAGAAATGTCCCTCCTTACCATCGTACAAAGCGCCACCCGCCGCTTGGGGCTGAACGTCCCGTCGGCGGTGGCGACCTCCACCGACCCCGCCGTGTTGCAGCTCATGGAGCTTGCCAGCGAAGAGGGGCAGGAGATGGCGGCGCGTACCAATTGGTCGTTCCTGACTGTGCAGGCAACTTTCACCACAGTGGCGGCGGAGAACCAGGGGCTGATCACCACCATCGCACCGGGCATGAAGTTCATCATCAACGACACCATCTGGAACCGCACCTTGCGCCGCCCGGTGTTCGGCCCGCTGCCGCCGCAGCAATGGCAGCAGATGGAGGCGATGGTGATGCAGGGGCCGTGGAACCAGTGGCGCCTGGTGGGGCAGAACCTGAAATTCATCCCTGTCCCGCCCGCCGGGCAAAGCTGCGCATTCGAGTACATCACGCGCAACTGGGCGCTCGCCAACGACGGCGTCACCGGCAAGCCGGCCTTTTCCGCCGACAGCGATACGGCACTGCTGGACGAATCCATCATGGTGCTGGGCCTCATCTGGCGCTGGCGCGCGGCCAAGGGGCTGGAGTTCTCGGCGGACTACAACAAATACGAAGGCAAGGTGCTGGATGCCATTGGCCGCGACGGATCGAAGCCCATCTTGAATATGGGCGATACGCGCTACGACATCCTTCCCGGTGTGGTGGTGCCGAGCGGGAGCTGGGGATGATCCCTGCCGGAGCGACGCGCCAACGCGCCGGCACCGCCAGCGTCCCCGCGCCCGTCGGCGGCTGGAACGTGCGCGATGCGCTCGCGGAGATGAAGCCGAACCAGGCTGTCATATTCGAGAACTGGTGGCCGACGACGGTGGACGTGCAAATCCGCCGCGGCTGCGCTAACTGGTGCACGGGGCTGAGCGGCACGGTGGAAACGCTGATGGTTTACAACAAGGCCGATGGCTCACGGCAGGTATTTGCCGTGACTAGCACCGGCAACTTGTACAACGTGACCAGTGCCGGCGCAGTTGGCGCGCCGCTGGTGACGGGCCTCGGCAACGGCCGCTGGCAGTACGTCGCCTTCGCGACACCCGGCGGGAATTTCCTGCTGGCGTGCAATGGCGTCGACAATGTGTTGCGCTACAACGGCACGCAGTGGGTTTCGATTTCGGCCGGGACCGGTGCCGCGATCTCTTCGCTGACCGGCAACGGTACGACCTCTACCGTGACCACGGCCACGCCGCACGATCTGCAAACCGGCAACACCATCACGGTGACGGGCGCCTCGGTGGGCGGGTTCAACGTCGCGGGTGTGGCAATCACCAAGACGGGTGCGAACGCGTTCACCTACCTGTCTGCCGGCACGCCGAGCGCGACTGGAGCGAGCTACACGGTGGCGGAAGCCATCACCGGCATCGATCCGAAAGCGGTCGGCAATCTCAACGCCTTCAAAGCGCGCATCTGGCTGGTGCAGAAAAACAGTCTGAGCGCATGGTACCTGCCGGCACTGGCGATCCAGGGAGCGGCGGTGGAGTTTCCGATGGGTTCGGTGTTTTCTATGGGCGGCTTTATCAACGCCATGGGAACCTGGACGGTGGATGCGGGACAGGGCGCGGATGACCTGGCGGTGTTTCTGTCGTCGGAGGGTGAAATCCTGCAATACAAGGGCACCGATCCCGCATCGTCGAGCACTTTCGCGTTGGTGGGCCTGTTCCGGCAAGGCGACCCGATCGGCAATCGCTGCCAGATCAAATTCGGCGGCGATGTGTACGTGATCACCGAGTCTGGCGTGGTGCCCTTGTCCAAGTCGGTGCTGACGGCGCAGGTGACCGAATCGGCCGCCATCACCGACAAGATCATGCCGGCGATGGCGGCTGCCGTGACAGCAAACAGC
This sequence comes from uncultured Burkholderiales bacterium, assembly GCA_964498815.1. Taxonomy (GTDB): domain Bacteria; phylum Pseudomonadota; class Gammaproteobacteria; order Burkholderiales; family Usitatibacteraceae; genus UKL13-2. The sequence continues at coordinate 5,147 of CAZCKI010000129.1, read as the reverse complement.
GGTTTCGGCTGGGAAATGGCGGTGTACCCGGCCGTGAACATGCTGTTGATCAACGTGCCGAATGCGATGGGCAATGTGCAATTCGCGATGAACACGATCACCGGCGCGTTCACCCGATTCACCGGCTGGAACGCCGCGTGCTGGTGTTCACCGGGGCAGCAACTATTGTTCGGCACCGCGGGGAAGGTGGTGCAGGCGTGGGTGACCGACACGGACTTTGGTGCGCCCATCACGGCAGCCGCACTGCCGGCCTTCCATACCTTCGGCAGCGATACCCAGACCAAGAAAATCAATCTGGTGCGGCCGATCGTGTCGTCGGCCGGTGCGCCGAGCTTGCTGCTGGGGCTGAACTACGACTATGACACCCTCACCCAGCCTACCGGCGTCCTGAATTTCACGCCGCCCTCGACCGGGATGATCTGGGGATCGATGGTGTGGGGTTCGATGACCTGGGGCGGGGCGCTCGCCACCAACCGCTACTGGCAGTTTGCCAGCGGCATCGGTTACTCGGCGGCTATGTACATGATTGCGCAAGGCAACGGCGCCGAAACCCGCTGGGCGGCGACCGACTATGTGTATGAGCGCGGCGGTGTGCTGTGAAATCTATCGTCGTCGATGCCGAGCGGGTGGGGCGCTGGGTGTGCGAAAGAACGGGTGGATCCTATAGCGAAGGCACCGCCATCGGGCTGGAAGAGGATGGCGAGCTGATCGCGGGTGTCCTGTACGACCATTACAACGGCCAATCGATCGCGATGCACGTCGCGGCAGCCGGCAAGCGCTGGATGACGCGCGAATATTTGCGTGCGTGTTTTGCCTATCCCTTCCTGCAGTTGCGCGTGAAGAAAATTCTTGGTTTTGTCGATTCCGCCAACCAAGAAGCGCGTCGCTTTGACGAGCACCTGGGTTTTGCACGGGAAGCCACGATTGCAGATGCGGGCAAGGAGGGCGACTTGATCATTTATTCGATGACACCTGAGCAATGCCGGTTCATATGACGCAGTTTGATTACTGAAAAAGGCTTCAACACAGAGACACAGAGGCCACAGGGAAAGCTGAATGCTCTTGATTTCTCCGTGTTCTCTGTGCCTCTGTGGTTCAAGCCTTTGACTTTTTTATCGAGGAGAATGTATGGGCGGTAAAAGTTCACCCCCGCCGGCGCCGGATTACACACAGGCGGCGCAGGCAACAGCAGCCAGCAACCAGCAGCAGAACACGGCGCAAACCTGGGCGAACCGGCCCACTATGACGACGCCGTGGGGAACGTCCACCTGGACATCGAGCACCGCAACCGACCCGGCAACCGGTCAACCGGTGACGCAATGGGCGAACAATGTGACATTGACACCGGAGGAGCAGGCCGCGCTTACCCAACAACAGCACCTGCAGTCGGGGCTGAGTACAGCGGCCGCGAGCCTGCTGGGACGCGCCACAGATTCGTTTGGCCAGCCTTGGGATACGTCGCATATGACGGGGCTGTTCAACGCCGGTGCGCCCGCCAACCTGGATACGTCGGGTGGTCCTGCCGGGCCGGCATTGCAGCGATTCGATCCGACGACGGTGGCGGGTGCCGGTAGTGCCGCCACTGCCGCAGGCGTGGGGTCGGTCGATTTGCAACGCGGCGTCGAAAACAACGGCGCGCAGTTGCAGACGAATATCGCCGGCCCCGGTGACTATTCCGACCCGGCCACGCAGGCCATCCTGCAGCGCCAGCAACCGATCTTGAACCGCCAGCGTGCGCAACTGCAGACGCAACTCGCGAACCAGGGCATCCAGCAAGGCAGCGAAGCCTACACCAACGCCTTGCGCGACCAGGGCATGCAGGAAAACGACGCCAACCTCGCCGCCATCACGGCGGGCATCAACCAGGGCAATACCGAGTTCCAGCAGGGACTGCAGCAGGGACAATTCAAGAACAGTGCCTTGGGGCAGCAATTCACACAGGGATTGCAGCAGGGCCAGTTCGCCAACGAAGCCGGCCAAAATATGTTCAATCAAGCGGCAACTTCGGCGCAAGTGCAAAACCAGGCAGCACAGATCCAGAACCAGGCCAACCAGTTCAACGTGAGCGATGCCCAGTTCAACGAACAACAGCGGGCCGCGGCAAATGCCGCGAACAATTCATACGCGCAGCAAGCCTACCAGGACGCCAACAATCGATACCTGCAAGGCAATTCCGCACTTTCACAGCAACAGGCCTTGAACCAGGATTACTCCAACCTGACGTTGCAGCAGCGCCAGCAGCAACTTGCCGAAGCGCTGCAAGCGAGGCAAATGCCGTTGAACGAACTAAACGCGTTTCTGAGCGGACAGCAGGTCCAGAACCCGACCTTCAATGGCCCCAACAGCACCGCAAATCGCGCTGCCGGCACCGACTATAGCGGCGCTGCGCAGCAGCAATACAACGCGGCAATGGGCGGGTACAACGCGCAAGTCGGGCAGCAGAATTCCACGATGGGCGGGTTGTACTCCATCGGCAGCGCGGCTTTGATGGCATTTTGATGCAAGCGTTGTGGTTTTCCGGTGGCAAGGACAGCCTTGCCTGCCTTTATCTTTTGAAGGAGCAGTGGGCCGATCTGGCGGTGCTATGGGCGAACACGGGTAAGAATTTCCCGGAAGTGTTGGAAACGATCGAAAAAGTACGAACGCTGGTGCCGCACTTCGTCGAGATCGCGACCGACCGGGATGCGCAGAACGATCTGCACGGCCTGCCGTCGCAATTGGTGGCGATCCGCGCAACCCGGTACGGCGCCTTCGCGACCGGCAAGCTGGCGCGTGTGTTGGTGCAGCCTTACCTGGATTGCTGCGGCATGAACATCTCGGTGCCGCTGTTCGGGTGGTGCAAGGCGAACGGCGTGAATACGATATACCGCGGCCAGCGGGCGGACGAGGATCACAAGTCTCCCGCTGCCGGTGGTACGGAGGTGGAGGGGATCCGCTTTCTACATCCGCTGGAAAACTGGACTGCGGAGCAGGTGCGATCGTACCTCGTTGACCAAATGGAAGTGCTGCCCGGGCATTTGCAATTCGAGCACAGCAGCATGGATTGTTACGACTGCACAGCCTACTTGGAAAAAACCGGAGACATCCGAGCGTACATGAAGGAAAAACATCCGCAGCTATACGGTGCCTTCAAGAGGCGCTTCGATTTGCTGCGGTCGACCATCGAAGAGGAAGTGGCGCATTTCGACAACGCAAGCTCACAGGAGGATGAACATCATGCCGGCATCAAGCAATAATGTCAGTCAATCAGGCCCCGTCAGCCCGGACGCCGGAGCGGACATGGAGGATATCGAGCGCCGAAACATGCTCGCCAAGCTGTTGCGCCAGCAGGCATCAGCGTCTTTGGATCCGAACCGGCAGATCGGCGGTGTTGCTTATCGCATCAGCCCCTTGGAAGGCCTGGCGAAGCTTGCGCAAGGCCTCGCCGCCGGGAAACTGGACCAGGACAATGCCGCAGCGTGGGAAGCGCTGCGCAAGCAAAGGCCGGCCGCAAACCCGCCCCAGGCTGCGGCGAATCCCGCGCCGGCCGGCACCCCGGTCGTGCCTCCATATGCCACAGCAACGCCACAGTTCAATGGACAAAATGGAATGCAACCGTCAACGCCCGGGATGCTGTCGGCGTTCAATACGCAAGCTGGCGATCCGGGCGAAGCCGGGAAATACGGGAACTACACATGGGCATGATGCGAGAAGATGATCAGGTTCCGGTCGGCAGATGGGATGATTTTCCGCCGCAACCACGGCCCCTTATGGACAGTTTTCGTGATGGCGCCGTTCCTTACAGCGGCACCGGGCCGTTGCAGATTTCGCCGGAAGACGACTTCGCCAACAAGGTGCAAATGTTGACCAAAGTGATGATGCAGAAAAACGCCGTAGGGTTCGAGCCGGGCAAATTCGCCAATCGCGACCCGCACGCCGTGGTACTTGCGGCCATGTTGAATAAGGGTGCGTACGCGCCTGCGGCTTCATCGGCGATGGGCCAAGGCACGCCGGATGGCGGCGACTCGGACGATACAGCCAACATTGAAGACGCGCCGGACAATTCCGAGCCAATGGGGGAAGACGAGCCAAGCGCCGATCAAGACCTGGACTCCACACAGGACGGGGATGGAACTATAGATTACGCCCCGATCATCGACGACTATCGAGGCGCACCCTATCGGCAGGACCGACTTCATCCGAAAACGCATTACAACGAGTCGATCGACCGCACCCCCGGGCGCATTGCCGGCAATTCACGCATTGTCGGCGATGCATCGCCGGAGACCAAGCGTGCCGCGGTAGATTCAATCATCGCAGCCGCTCGCGAGGCCGGTTTGAACACGCGCGAGACCGCGCATGCCCTTGCAATTGCACACCTCGAATCTGGCTTCAATCCGGATGCCGCCGCCGGTTCGTCGACTGCGACCGGTTTGGGGCAAATTACCGATCCCACTGCGGTTACCTTGGGTCTCAGTCCCACGCATCGTTGGACGCTAGCCAATCAAGCCAAGGGCTTCGTCAAGAATTTTCTAAGAAGCCAGGCAAAAGCCGAAAACGAAGGCTTGGGCGAAGAGTATATTTACAAGTTCCACCACGATGGGCTAAATTCCACAGTCGATAAGGGCGAAGGCTTGGGTATTGCCGCGAAAAACAAACTCATGGAACGCGTGAAACGCTATGAAAAGATTCTTTCCAGAAGGTAAGACGACGGGCCGCAGTCGCCAGTTTGTGCGGCGCTCCGCATGGACTCGCACAGCTGGGCCCCTCCTGATTTTCGCAGGTGTTTTCGGCGTGTCTCTGCTTGCGGCAGCCGGCGGACGTGATCCTACGATCGATGCGAACGGGCGAGGACCCATACTGGCGACGCGGTCCTTTACCGGGAGTTGCGGCGGTGCGGAGATTGACGTTGTCGCGGAACTTCGGGGTGATCCATTGGATACCACTTTTGTACTTTTCGCCGGCAAGGCAGATGCGGGAAAACCCAAAAGGAAAGTATATGCAACGGTTGAGGACAGCTGGCTCGACGCAGTCTGCGTCCGCGATCACAAGAATCAGGAGGTGCTGCTTTTCCAGCCCCTATGCTATGGAAGCGGTTGCGTAGAGTTGAGGCTTGGCGTATTTGATCCAAGAAGTATGAGGTTATTGATCGCTCCGCCGGAAAAGAA
>CAZCKI010000128.1:0-8427 GCA_964498815.1 uncultured Burkholderiales bacterium | reverse complement strand
GCGTCCAGCTTGAGGTTCTTGGTCAACTGCCATTCCAGGCCCGGATTGACACCGGTCAGCGTCACATCTTCGACATAGGGGCGGTATTCCAGGAAAAACTGCGCATTGGCGAAGGTGCCGCTGGTGACGACACAGCCATTCGAGCAATCGCTTTGATCGACCTTCAGATTGAGCGGAATCATCGCACCGTTGCGGCCCACCCAGTTCATGTCGATACGCTGGATCTTGTTTTTCTTTTTCCCGGCCAGCGCGTCAACGTAGAAATACAAGGAGTCCGATGGCCGGTATTCGCCGCTGAGCACGCCGGCGATCTTGTCCTTATTACCCGATTCGTCCATCTTCCGGCCGAGACGCGGAATGATGGCATTGTCGATCTGCGTGATGTTCAAGCCGGGATTGTTGGCGAGCAGGAAGGCCTGGTCGATGGTTGCACCGGTGACCAGCCCGTTGCCGGCGCCTGCCGGGACGGTACCCGGAATGGTCCAATTGCCGCCGCCGGTGTTGTTGCGCGTGGCGGACGTGCTTTGGGTTGCGGAAAGATTGGCATTGGTCCAGCCGATGGTTTCAAAACCGGTGGTTCGTACCTTGAGGTTCGACCAGGCAATACCGCCAAGTACGCCGAATTCCTTGCCCCAGGTCTGGCTGGCGAGTACCGAGCCCTTGTCGCCCCACTGGCCGGCGACGCTGTTGCGCACGCCCTGCAGGGAGGCCGAGACATGCTGTCCGGGATTGTCGAACGCCCGCGATGTACGCATATCGACCACACCTGCGGCGCCGCCTTCGAGCATGTCGGCGGTGGGACTCTTGGAGACGGTCAACTTGCGGAACAATTCCGTCGGCAGCAGATCCAGATCGACTTCGCGATTGGTGTTCTGGCTGTCGGTACGACCGGTCGAGGCGACGGCAACCGACGCCCCATTGAGGAGAATCTTGGTAAAGCTGGTGCCGAGGCCGCGGATCTGGATGTTAAGGCCCTCACCGGTGATTTCGCGCGTCACCTGGACGCCCGGAATGCGGTTGAGCGATTCGGCAATATTGCTGTCCGGAAACTTGCCCATGTCTTCGGCCGTCACCGTGTCGAGGAAGCCGATGGCTTCCTTTTTGTCCTTCGTCGAAGAGTCGAGCGCGGCGCGATAGCCGGTAACAACGACCGGTGCGACAGCCTGGGGAGTTGCGGCCGGTGGCGGCGCTGCCTGTTGCGCCAGCGCCTGGGCGACAAAACCCGCCAAACTTGTTACCCCGATCAAGACCTGATGACCAGCACGACGACCCGCCTTCTTGGCTTTCCTCTGCATGTCTTCTCTCCTCGTTAACGGGCCTTATCAGGCTCTCTGGTGGTAGTTTTAACTTTTAAGCCGCGCTATTTGGTAGCGCAACCAATTCAGTGTAGAACGATGTTGCGCGCGCTGTCAACCATCAATAAAGGAAATGCCTTGCGCAGATCCATAATCCGCGCTTATGGCTAGCCACGGCCCGGGGCGAACGGATATCGCCGGGACTTGTACTCCTCCAGTGAATGGGCGGGCGGGCGGGTACCCGCCGGCATCGGCAGTGCCGAGATCGATTGAAAATAGGCAATGGAAGCGTCCCGCCACCAAATCGCTTCCCGCTCCTGAACCACCAGAAAGGCGGCAACCTCCGTATGCCGCTGTGGGTCGATCCGGTCTTTCAAACGGTCCCAATGCGCCCGCAAATCCGCCGTTGCCGCAACGCCACTATCGTAATGCGCGACCATTTCTTCCCACAGGCTTTTCCCGGAAGCCATGGTGTAGTCCCAGCGCAAATGGTGGAACCACAGCAGGAATTTTTCCGGGGTGGTATGCGGATCGGCCCACTGGGCCGACAGCTCCGCTGCGTATTGCGCACTGGCATTGCTGCCCTTGGCGGTGCGGTCAAAACCGATGCCGGCCTGGTCCGCCCGGTGGTAGTAGGTCGGATTCCACTCCGGCCGCTTCAGATTCGACACCCATGGACCCGGCCCGTAGTGATGACCCGTGTCGAACAAATGGTGTAATCCCAGCGGCATCATGTAATCGACCACCGCTTCGCGCGACATCATCATCAGGTCGACGATTGCGTCGACCGTGTGCGGGTCGGTGGAAAAGGTCTGGACGGTCCACTCCCGGGCAATGACCTTCGCCGAGGCGTCCGGGTCCCAGGCCAGGCGACCGAACACGTACCAGTTGGCCTGATCGAAATGGGAACCGCTCCAGTTGCGCGCACTACCAATATTGGCAACGCCTGCCATAGCGCTGATGCGGCCTTCCTTGATGACCTTGGCGACCGTCGTTCCCGCGCCTTTCCGATAGGTGTCGCTTTGCAGGACTTCCTCGAACAAGGGACCCAGGTAAGCCAGATGGGTGGCAAACCCCAGGTACTCCTTGGTGATCTGGAATTCCAGAGCCAACGGTGTCGCAGGCATGGCACCGAACAGGGGATGAAAGGGTTCTCGTGGCTGAAAATCGATGGGGCCGTTTTTTACCTGCACGATCACATTGGCCGCAAAGGTCCCGTCCAGAGGTTTGAAGTCGTCGTAGGCCTGCGCCGCGCGGTCCTTGGGATCGTGCTGCGAATAAACGAAGGCGCGCCACAGGACAAGACCGTGGTGCGGCGCCAGGGCCGCTGCCAGCATATTGGCGCCGTCGGCGTGGCTGCGCTGGTAGTCCTCCGGCCCGGGCTGGCCCTCGGAATTGGCCTTGACCAGGAAACCGCCGAAATCCGGGATGACCCGATAGATTTCGTTCGCCTTCGCCTTCCACCAGGCCGCCACCGACGCATCCAGGGGGTCGGCGGTGTGCAATTCCGCCAACTCAACGGGGGCTGAAAAGCGCACCGACAGATAGACCTTGATGCCGTAGGGACGCAGCACGTCGGCGACAGCCGCGGCCTTGGCAATCCAGGGTGCAGTGAGAATGTCGGCCTTGGCGTTGACGTTGTTGAGCGATACGCCGTTGATGCCCAGCGATGCGTTGGCGCGTGCATAGTCCACATAGCGGGGGTTCTTGTTGTCCGGGAGCGTCCACCAGTCCCAGATCGACTCGCCGGCGTAGCCGCGTTCGACGCTGCGGTCGAGGTTGTCCCAATGATTCAGCATCCGTAGTTGAATCTTCGGTGCCGAGTGCTCGTCCAGTTCGTCTAGCCGTTGCGGACTCACTCGCATTTGCAGTTTGCGCAGCCACGCAAACGCGCCATAGAGAAGGCCGATATCGGTATTGGCGGCGATGAGCGTAACTTTGTGTCCGCCGATATGGGTGGCGCGCAGCAGGTACCCTTCCTTGCCCAAGGCCTCAAGCGGCAATTTGAGCGGTGCCACGGTGCGCAGGTTTGCCGGCGTCAGCAGGAGCAAAGCGCCTTCTCCCGGCGTCTTCGCCAGCGCAGGCGCCCTGCCGGTCATGCCTTCGATGCCGCGATGAAGCTCCGCGACGGCCGCCAAAGTTGTCAAAGACGGTGCGGCAGGCATGACGATGGAATTAGAGCGGGAAAGTGCATCGGCCTTTGCCGCATCGTCCATGCGCCGGTATCGCAGCCAAAGGTCGTAACCGTCCTCCACCAAAGGCTGCGCGGGATTGGCGGGCAAAGCTAGCATCAGCGGGGCTAGTACGGCAAGGATTGTGGTCATGGGCGATAGGAATCTATGTCAGAATAATTGGTAACGCTACCACGAAAAACCCTCCAACACTCCCGGCCTCGGTGCCGCGACTAACCAGGTGATGCCCAACCCATGACGATTTCGCGCCGTGATTTTTCGCTTTGGCTGGCCGGTGTTTCCTGCGGGAACATGCTGTCCGCGTGCTCGACCATGGAAGCGAATACACCAGAAATAAATGAGCCGCTCAAGAACATCGCCCGCCGCAAGGGCATGCGCTTCGGCAACGCCATGGGCTACGGTACCACCGGCACGCGCAAGTCGCCGCGCTTCCAGGATCCGGCCTATCGCAACCTGATGGCGCGAGAATGCGATGCCATCGTCGCCGAGAACGAAACCAAGTGGCAGGCGGTGGAACCGCGCCCCGGCGAATTTCGCATTGCGCAAGCCGACGAAATGTTTGCCTGGGCGAAAGCGCAAGGCATGGCCATCCGCGGCCACACCCTCGTCTGGCAGACGGCCAAATGGCTGCCAAAGTGGCTCAATCAGCACGATTTCGGCGCCCATCCCGCACTCGAGGCCGAACGCATCCTGCGTTCGCATATCGCCGCGGTCTGCGGCCATTTCGGCCGCGACATCGTCAGCTACGACGTGGTCAACGAGGCCGTCGATCCGGCGAGCGGTGCGCTGCGCGCCAATGTGCTGACCGAACGGCTGGGGGCGGTGGAGCAGATCGACCTGGCGTTTCGCCTGGCGCACGAGCACGCGCCGCACGCGCAACTGGTCTACAACGACTATATGCGCTGGGACGCCGGCAACGCCACCCACCGCGCCGGTGTGCTGAAGCTGCTGCACGCGCTCAAGTCGCGCGGCACGCCGGTGCAGGCGTTGGGACTGCAAAGCCATATCGGTTCCTGGAACGAGGCGCGCGAGACGGATGCGGGTGCGCCGGTGCGCGAATGGCGCAAATTTCTCGACGAAGTCAGTGGCATGGGACTGGATCTCCTTATCACCGAGTTCGACGTCAACGACCGCAAGTTGCCCGGCGACATCGCCGCCCGCGATGCCGGTGTCGCCGCCCTCGCCCGCGACTATCTGGACGTGACCCTGAGCTACCCGCGCCTGCGCGATTTCATGCTCTGGGGCATGGCCGACCACGTGAGCTGGCTGCAGGACTGGGACGAGGCGCCGCGCACCGACGGCCAGCCCATGCGCCCCTGTCCCTTCGATGCCGCGATGCGGCCCAAGCCCTTGCGTGATGCCATCGCCGCGGCCATGCGCGCGATGCCGATGCGCACGCCGGTCTAGCCTGCTACTTCAGCGCTGAAAATAGTTTTTTCCAGGAAGGCGTTGCGAAACTTGCCGGCGGGGTCGTATTCCTGCGCGAGCCGGCGAAAATCCTCCAGCCTCGCGTAACGTGCCCGCAACTTGGCGGACGTCATGGTGAACAATTTTCCCCAGTGCGGTCGCGCCTGATACGCCGCGAGGCGCGCTTCGAGCAGCGGCAATAGTGCGGTCACGGCCGGCTCGTCCTGCTTCCAGGTGAAGTGGATGGCGATGCAGTCCTCTTCGTAACAAGGGCTCATCCACAGCCGGTCGGCGGCGATGCTGCGCACTTCCGAAATTTGCAGCAGCGGCGCGATGTGCTCGCCCAGCCGCGCGATCACCGCCAGTACCTCCGCCGCGTGTGTCCGCGCAACAAAGTATTCGCTTTGCAGCTCCTCGCCGCTGCTGGGCGTGAAATCCATGCGAAAGTGCGGCAGCCGCTCGTGCCAGGGACCGGCGAGGCCCATTTGCTGGGTGCAGCAATCCGCCGGGCAGCCGGCGATGGGATGCAGCGGGCCTGCCGCTGGAGTCGCGCCGAAAAAATTCTGCGGCGCGGCGCCATTCCCGCCTTCACCATCGACCCGCTGTTTCAACCAAACCTGATTGAAGGTGGTCGACCGCCAGTCGGTGAACAGGCTGACGCTGTAGGCGCTGGAAAAGATTTCGTCGAAATGTTCCCGCAGTTGCGCGAGCGGGAGATTTTCGTAGACGCGCTGCCTGATCTCGAAGCTGGGAATGATATCGAGCGTCAGGCGCGCGACCGCGCCTAGTGCGCCCAGTCCTACGACGGCGCCGAAAAAGCGCTGCGGGTCGTTTTCGCGCGTCAACGTGATCAGTTCTCCGCCGCCGCAGACCATCTCTAGAGCACTCACCGCTGTCGCCAGATTGCCGTTGCGGTCGCCCGAGCCGTGGGTCGCGGTGGCGCAGGCGCCCGCGACGGAAATATGCGGCAAGGACGCGAGGTTGGGCAGCGCCCAGCCCTGCTCGTGTAAATAGCGGCTCAGGGTTCCGTAGCGGGTGGCGGCAGGCACCGTCACCGTGCGGCGCACATGATCCAGCGAGAACGCCGGCGCAAATTTGTTCAGCGACACCAGGTCCGCATCGGTATCGGCGATGGCGTTGAACGAGTGACGGCTGCCGAGAATCTTGATGCGCCTGGAGGCGGCGATCAGGTCCTGAAGCTCCGCCAGCGTTTCGGGCTGGTGAAACGCGGCCGCCGTATAGGCAAGGTTGCCTGCCCAGTTGCGTTGCGCGGGAGATGTGGGAGGTCGGGCGGCCATGACGTATCAGTCGGCCAGGGGCAGGTAATCGAACCAGGCGAAATCGGCGGGCGGCGCTGGCGTTTTTGCGCCTGTGCCCGCCGTCGCGTACATGCCGATGAATACACCCGTGAAGCCCCCCGCTTTTTCCGTTGCAAGCGGCCGGGTAGGGGCGCTGCCGAGCGCGCGCGGTGCGTCCCGACCGGAGCGGAAACTGAACTCGTAACGATCGGCGAAGGCTTCTACTTGCAGTGTCACCGGACCGGCCGTCAGCCCCTGCGTCGCCGCGATGGTCGTGATCCCGGCGACGCGCGTCTCCAATTCGATGCGCCGTTGCACTACGCCGGTGACGCGTAGTGCGTAGTGATTTGCTTCATTCTGCCGCAGCACCAGGCCCGCGGCCTGTCCCTCCGCGGTAGGTGTGAACTCGAGCTCGGCTGCGGCGCGCAGGCGAAAGTGCTCCTGCCGGCGCGCGACCAGGGCGGGGGTTGCGACCTCGTCGAGCGTGACGCCGTTGCCCTTCAGGCGCAACACGCCCGGGCGCTCCGTCAGCGACCAGAGCTCACGTGCTGCCGTGCGCAGATGCGCCCATTGAACGCCCAGACGTGCGCTATCAAATTCATCGCGCACCGGCTCAGGCGGCCACGGTGCCGATGGTGGCAGTCCGCTTGCGCTCATGCTCAATTCCAGCGGCGCGCCGCCGTTGACCACCGGCCAGCCGTTTTCGTTCCAGACGACCGGCGCCAGCAAGGTCTCGCGGCCGATGTGATGATTGCGTTCCATCGGTCGAACGCCCAGCAAGGTGATCCACCAATTGCCGGACGGCGTCTCGACCAGGTCGGCGTGCCCCACCGCCTGCAGCGGAAGGTCGGGACGGGTGCGATGGGTGAGGATGGGATTACCGGGATTGGCCTCGAACGGTCCCCAGGGTGACCTTGCCCGTGCGATCGTCAGCATATGACCGTAGGAAGTACCGCCCTCGGAAATCAGCAGGTAGTACCAGCCCTTGATCTTGTAGAGATGCGGGCCTTCCGGCCAGATGCCGCCGGTGCCCGACCAGATCAGGCGCGGCTCCTCCAGCAGCTTGCCGGTGGCGATATCGATTCCGGCCTGGTAAATGCCGCCGTTGCGGCCGCTGCCGTGGCGGGTGTAATAGACCTTGCCGTCATCGTCGAAAAACAGCGAGGGATCCATCACCCAGGTTTTTTCCGCAACCCACATGGGCTCGGACCACTCGCCCGCCGGATCGCGGGTGTGGACGATGAAATTGCCGCCCTTCTCGATATTGGTGGTGATCATGTAGAAAGTACCGTCGTGGCAACGCAGCGTGGGCGCGAAGATGCCCTTGGAACTCTGTTGTCCGACCAGATCGAGCTGGCTCTCACGCGTCAGCGCGTGGCCGATCTGGCGCCAATGCACCAGGTCCTTGCTGTGGTAAATCGGTACACCGGGAAAATATTCGAAACTGCTGGTGGCGAGGTAGTAGTCGCTGCCCATGCGGCACACGCTGGGATCGGCGTGAAATCCGGACAGAATGGGATTACGGTAGCTCGCTGACGCTGCCTCGGCTGCGACGGGAGGCTCATGCATTGACTGGCAGCCGGCCAGCAATGCACAGGCAAGCCACAGTCGTGGCTGCCATCCGCGATGGAATTTCATGCGCGGGCTTCAGGGACAGCCGCGCAGCGCCGACATCGGCACGGCGTCGGACATGGCACGGAATCCTGCCGGGGACGGATGCAGGCCGTCGCCGCAATCGTGCTCCGCGCGCATGCGTTCCGGCTTGGCGGGATCGCGTATGGCCGCGTCGAAATCGGCCACGGCATCGAACACACCGGAGCCGCGAATCCAGGCATTGAGCATTTGCCGGTCGGCCTCGTTGGCGGCATTCGGCCGGTAATAGTCGCTGCCGCTGTAGGGGGTCAGGGTCGCGCCGATCACGCACACGTGCTGGGCGTGGGCGCGCGCCACGATTTGCCGGAAGGCGCCCTGCAGGTCCTCGACCAGTTTCGCCCGCGCCGCGGGAATGTCATCGCCGTTGCGGTGCTGACCACCCAGATCGTTGACGCCGATCAGTACGATGGCGTGGGTGACACCGCTGCGCGTGAGCACGTCGCGGTCGAAGCGCGCCACCAGATTGGGGCCGAGGCCGTCGCGCAGCAGGCGGCCGCCGCCGATGCCGGTATTGACCAGGCCCATGCCGGGCGCCTGCTCGCGCACCAAACGGGCGGCCAGAAAATCGGGCCAGCGGTCGTT
>CAZCKI010000127.1:429-8517 GCA_964498815.1 uncultured Burkholderiales bacterium | reverse complement strand
GCGACCCATTGCCCACCGTTTCCACCGATTCGTTGATGAGGCCCTTGATTTCCTTGGCGGCGGCGGCCGAGCGCTGCGCGAGGCTGCGTACCTCGGCTGCGACCACGGCAAATCCGCGCCCCTGTTCGCCGGCGCGCGCCGCTTCCACGGCCGCGTTCAGAGCGAGGATATTGGTCTGGAAAGCGATGCCGTCGATGACACCGATGATTTCCGAAATTTTCTTGCTGGACCCCTGGATGATGTCCATGGTCATCACCACCTGGTTGACCACCTCACCACCGCGATTGGCGATCTGCGAGGCCGACACGGCAAGGCGATCCGCTTCGCGGGTGTTTTCTGCGTTCTGATTAACGGTCGAGGTCAGCTCTTCCAGCGACGCGGCGGTTTCCTCGATCGAGGAAGCCTGTTGCTCGGTGCGGGACGAAAGATCGATATTGCCGGCCGCGATTTGCGACGACGCGGTCGAGACGTTTTCGGCGCCGATGCGCACTTCGTCGACGATTTTGCGAAGAGAACCCTGCATGTCCGCCAGTGCCGCCAGCATTTCCGCCGCTTCGTCGTTACCCTTGCTGTCGATGATGACGGTCAGGTCGCCGCCGGCGATCTGCCTCGCGCTGTCGCGAGCCCGCAGCAGCGGGGCGACGATGGAGCGCGACAACAGCCAGCCCACGACGGTGGCGGCCAGCAGGCTCAGCAGCGCGGCCACGATCATTTGGATGCGTGCGGAGCTTGCGGCCTGGTTGGCATTGGCGCGCGCGGTTTCCAGTTCATTTTGCTGCCAGTTGACGAATTCCTGCACCAGTGCGAGATAGGCATCGGCCTGCGGTTTCATGGTGGCAAACACCTCGACGCCGACATTGTCCCCGGCGGTACGACGCTCGATCAGCTTGGCGCGCGTGGTGCGGTACCGTTCGCGCGCTTCGGCCACCTTGGCCAATATATCGCGACCCTTGCCAGCGCCTACCAGTGCATCCACCGCCTTTTGGCGTTCGCTGATGTCCTTGCTGGTGGCGTCCATGTCCAGCTTGAACTGGCGCAGCAATTCTTCCTCGTCGGTGACCAGCAGCGTGGTCTGCGAGCGCACCAGGTTGACGCTGATGCCGCGCAGCCACTGTTCCGCCTGCGACAGTTTTTGCGTCTCCTCCTGGGCCAGTCGATTCACCACGCCTTCCATTTTGTACAGGTGCCAGATGCCGACCGCCGACCCAATGGTCATCAACGCCAGCACCACGGCAAAGCCCGCCATCAAGCGGGTGTTGATACGCAGGTTTTGCAAGGTATTCATGGCATGTCCTCGAAAAGAAACCGATTGAAACGTGGCGTCGCAAGGCGACAGGTGGGCAGAGTAGCAATGAGAAATGAGTCGACCGTTACAGTTTTTGGAGCGACTGTTACCGTTGTAATCGGAACCCCCCGATTTGAATGACCGGGAGCAAGAAATCGATTCCCGGCCGGCGATCACCGTTTTTCTGGCAGGCGGAAGACAATTGCGGTACTGTACGCAAATACAGCATTCCGCCCCCGGTCCGACGCCATGTTTCCCGCCCCGCTTGCCATCATCGACACCGAAACCACCGGCATGACCGCGACCGCCGACCGGCTGACGGAGATCGGCATCGTCACGGTGGTGGAAGGGCGGGTGGTGGATGAGTGGAGCACGCTCATCAACCCCGGCTGCCCGATCCCCGGAGAAATCCAGGCGCTAACCGGTATCACCGACGCTATGGTGCGCGACGCGCCATCCTTTTACGAAGTCGCGGACCTGGTGCAGGCACGTCTGGCCGACCACATCTTCGTTGCCCACAATGCGCGTTTCGATTATGGCTTCATCAAGCACGAGTTTCGCCGCGCCGGCATCTCCTTCCAGGCCGATGTGTTGTGTACGGTGCGCTTGTCGCGGCGCCTGTATCCGCAATACCGCGGCCATTCTCTCGACGCACTGCGCGAGCGCCACCATCTTTCCAACGAGGGGCGTCACCGCGCGCTCGGCGATGCGCGGGCCGCCTGGCAGTTCATGGCGACTGCCGTCGCCGAGCACCCCGCAGACGAAATCGCGGCCGCCGTCAAGGCGCTGCTCAAAATGCCGAGCCTGCCGCCGCAGTTATCCCCCGGCGTGCTGGACGGCCTGCCCGAGGGGCCCGGCGTATACATTTTCTACGGCGTGAACGACCTGCCGATCTACATCGGCAAAAGCAAGAACCTGCGCGACCGCATCCGCTCGCATTTCTCCAGCGACTACCGCAGCGCCAACGACCAGCGCCTGTCCGCGGAAATCACCCGCATCGAGTTCGAGGAGACCGCCGGCGAGCTCGGTGCGCTGCTGCGCGAGTCCGAGCTCATCAAGAAGATGATGCCGCTACGCAACCACCGCCTGCGACGCAACCAGGAGGCGAGCTTCATCCGCCTGCAAGATCTCGGCCGGCCGCCGGAATTCCTGACCATCGGCGAAGTCGACTACGCCGATCTCGCCGGCCTGTACGGCCCCTTTCCCTCCAAGGGCCGCGCGCGCGATTCGCTGTTGAGCCTCGCCGCCGAGCATGGGCTTTGCTGGAACGTGGTGAAACACGAAAAAGCCAAGGGTACGTGCTTCGCGCATCAACTGAAGCGCTGCAAAGGTTACTGCGTGGGCGCCGAGAGCCTGCTGCAACACAATCTGCGGCTGCTGACGGCCATCGCCGAATTCCGCTTCGGCGACTGGCCCTACGACGGCCCGATCGGCATCCGCGAAACCCATCCCGAGCACGGCTGGCAGCGCATGCATGTATTCGATCACTGGCTGTATTGCGGAACGGTGAAGGATGAAGGCGAATGGTACGAACTACAAGCGACCCGCACAGCGCAGGAATTCGATCCGGATATGTACAAGATCCTTAGCAAGCATCTTGCCGGGGGTGCGAACTATCTCGTGCTGGCAGACTGTCCGATTGCGCAGCAAACGTTGGAAACGGCATGACGCAATGGCACGGCGTTGCCGCAATCAGGAATCACCGTTAGACTCATCAGTATCCCTAGCGAGGAGCTTGACCATGTCTCGAACGCTGAGTATTTTCAAACTCTGCCTGGCATCCATTGGCAGCCTTGCCTTACCGGCATTTGCCGCCTCACAGTGGCAATTCATTACCAAGGGAGGCGGGCCGGACGAGCAGAAGTCCTTTTCCTATTACGTCGAAACGAGCGGCATCAGAACGGAGGGGGCCTACGTTCGGGCCTGGATTCGTACGGAATTTGCGCAACCCCAGCGTACGCAACAAATGTCACCCTACCTCTCCATCGAGGAAGCGGAGACATTCAATTGCTCGCAGCGCAAGTACGCGCGTACTACCACGATCTATTTCGACGAACGCAAGCAAGTCGTGTATGAATACGCCTGGCCGCCGTCGGAAATCAAGTTTGCCGATATTCGGCCTGGTTCAATCGCGGAAAAGACACTGGAGATTGTCTGTTCGCGGGCCCAAGCCGGCTCAAAGTCCGGCGAGCAATTGGTTCTGTACGCTTCCGATGCGGACGGCCAGTATTTTTATGTTCCGGATGCTCTCACCTTTATCGGCTCCACATTCAAGGTTGCGGCGGCCCAGGAATTGAAAACGCCTTTCCGTGACAAGGATTCCGGCCGCACCGTTACCACCGTGATGATGGGATTTCACGGTGATTGCAGCAGTTCCAGCGTTGCCTACGATTACCTGGCGTTCGTCGATAGCAAGATGACAGAGGTGAGCAAGCCCACTCTGAATGAGCGCAACAAGCAGCTCTTTCACCCGGTAAAGGACCATCCCGCGTTTCTCACGATGCAATTCGTCTGCGGCACCAAGGGCTTCACGGTAACCGCTGCGGAAAAGAGCCAGCAAAGCACCAAGGACGGAGACGAGGAAGGCAAGAAAGGCGGCAGTATGGGCACGGCATTTGCCGTTACGCCCAGTGGTCACCTGCTCACCAATCATCACGTCGTCGATGGTTGCAAGACCATCAGTGCATTCGGACCAGACGGCCTGAGCCTGCCGGCTCGGGTGGTCAGCAGCGACGCTCGAAATGACCTTGCCGTAGTCAAGATCGACGCCGCAGGAATCAACGCAGCGCAGTTCCGCCTTTCGCCGATACGGGCCGGCGACCCGATCGTGGCATTGGGATTTCCATATCGAGGCTTGCTCGCCACCGAGGTCAATGTTTCCACAGGCACCGTCAGTGCATTGGCCGGGATCAGTAACGACACCTCGAAATTGCAAATCCAGGCACCGGTGCAACCCGGCAACAGCGGCGGTCCCCTGGTGGACATGAACGGTGCAGTGGCGGGTGTCGTGGTGGCAAAACTGGACGCCCTTTATATTGCAAAGGCCACGGGAGACCTTCCACAGAACGTCAATTTCGCCGTGAAGGGTGAAATCGCGGCCTTGTTCCTCAAGTCGGCCAACGTACCGATCAAATTCGCGCAGGTTGGCACACCGCGGATGGACGCGGCCGACGTTGCCAGCCGCATCAAACCAAGTGTCTATTTGTTCGAGTGCAAAGCTGATTGAAATTCCAAATGTCGCCATTGTCGTTTCTGCCGAGCAGGAAATTCATTCTCGCCATCGTGTTGCTCATAGCTGGTTTTGCCATGCCGGCCATTGCCACGATCAGCGTTCCGATAGAGTTCATCCTTGGCCGCTGGCAAGGCACCTCGATTTGCACCAAGGTAGCCGGCAACGAATCCTGCCACGATGAAACCGTGCGCTACGAGTTCGCCCGCTCGGCGCAAAGTACTACTGCCCTCACCGTGAACGCCGAGAAGCTGGTAAACGGCCAGTGGGTATCCATGGGTGAACTGGAATTTCACTATTCGGCGGTCGCGAGCCGCTGGGAATGCGAGTTCCAGGGCCGCGTGCGCGCGCTATGGACCTTCGCCGCCAAAGGCGACGACCTGACCGGCACTTTGTACATCCTTCCGGAGCGGTGGGTGGCGCGCAATGCAAAGGCGCGCAAAGTCACAAACTAAGCGTTACGTAGTCGTCGCAGTTGTACCTTTTCCCCGCGACTGAAATGCGGCAACCGGAATAACGTGGCCAGCGGAATCTCTTCGGCTGCGCCAACGTGTTGTTCCGGCAGGTCGGCGCCCGCATCGCGTTCGTGCAAGGCGCACACTTCGGTGCAGACGGTTTGGGTGAGCTGGCATTGCAACCCAAGCTGTCCATCGGCGCGGCCGATGGCGTGGGTGCAGGTATAGCAAAGCGCTTCCGGTTCCAGTCCTGGGGACGCCAGCAAGAAAAGCGCTGCGAACTCGCTGCGGGTCGTATCAATCTGCGGTCTCATTGCGGGCTCCTTTTGGGGTCGCGTGCCTTTTTCCGGGCGGGTGCCGGCGGCATCTCCATGCCCGCGGCAACGCCGGCATAGCGGGCCCGGACGGGGATATTCAACGCCTCGCGGGAAAGCGGCTTCCACATCGCGGCGGGTATCGGAAAAATGCGCATGGGCTGGGGTCGGGTCGTTGGCTGTATTTATATACAGTATCAACTCGCTCGCGACAAAAGTAAAGCCCTCCCAGGCATTTTTCGACTTTTCCGGTTTCAGCGCCGTCCCTGCCCGCTGCTTGATCCCCATCAAAGGCCCTTTTCCTTCTCGATTCGATGATGGCTCCGGATGGGCGCAGGGCCTAAAATGACCGCGAAACCATGACAAGCGATAACAAGACAGGTCTCATCGCCGGCGATCTCTGGGGAGGGCTGGCCGCCATGCTGGTGGCGCTGCCCTCGGCGATCGCTTTCGGCGTCGCCATTCTGGCGCCGCTCGGCAGCGGCTACGGCGCGCAAGGCGCGCTGGCCGGCATCCTCGGCGCCATGGCGTTGGGCATCTTCGCCAGTACCTTCGGCGGCACCAACCGCCTGATCACCGCACCGTGCGCACCGGCCGCCGCCGTGCTGGCGGGTGTCGCCATCGAACTCACCCAAGGCGGCACCAGCGCGCCGGCGGTGGTGCTGATGCTCGCGGTGATCGGCCTGCTGTGCGGCGCCTTGCAGGCACTGTTCGGCGTGATCGGCCTGGGCCGGCTCATCAAGTACATGCCCTATCCGGTGGTGAGCGGCTACCTCAGCGGCGTCGGACTCACCATCATCGTGAGCCAGGTGCCGAAATTCCTGGGTTCGAAATCGGCCCGCATGGGCGACGCACTGCTGTCGCCCTCGCAATGGTCGTGGCAGGCGATGGTGGTGGGCGCCGCCACCATGGCCGTCATGCTGCTGGCGCCCCGCGTGACCAAGGCGGTGCCGGCCGTCATTCTGGGCCTCGCCGGTGGCGTGCTTGCCTACTTTGGCCTGGCACTCGCCGACCCTTCCTTGCTGGTGCTCGAAGCCAATGCGTTGGTGGTCGGCCCCCTAGGCGGAGGCGAAGCCGGATTCCTCGAGACCATGTTCGGCCGCTGGGGCGCGGTCGGCGACCTCGGCTTCGCGGGCTTCGCCAAATTGCTGGTACCCGCCGCAACACTCGCGGTGCTGTTGTCGATCGATACCCTCAAGACCTGCGTGGTGCTGGATTCGCTCACCCGCAGCCGCCACGACTCCAACCGCGAACTGATCGGCCAGGGCATCGGCAACATCGCCTCCGCCGTGCTGGGTGGGGTTCCCGGCGCCGGAACCATGGGTGCTACCCTGGTGAACATGTCGAGCGGCGCGCAGACACGCGTGTCCAGCATCGCCGAAGGGGTACTGTCGCTGCTCGCGTTCCTGCTGCTCGGTACGCTGATCGCGTGGGTGCCGATCGCATCGCTGGCCGGAATTCTGATGGTGATCGGCGTGCGCATGATCGACCGTCACAGCTTCGGCCTGCTGAAGCAACGCAGTACCGTGCTCGATTTCGGCGTGATCTGCGCCGTCATCGTCACCGCATTGACGGTGAGCCTGATCGCGGCGTCCGGCGTCGGCATCGCGCTGGCCATCATGCTGTTCCTGCGCGAGCAGATCGGCGGCAACGTGGTGCGACGCAAGGCCTACGGCAACCAGGCCTATTCCAGACACGTGCGCCTGCCTCAGGAAATGGCGATCCTGGAAAAACACGGCGCCGGCACTGCCGTCTTCGAGCTGCAGGGCAGCCTCTTTTTCGGCACCACCGACCAGCTGTTTACTGCCCTCGAAACCGACCTCAAGTCCTGCACCTACCTGATCCTCGACATGCACCGCGTGCAATCGGTGGATGTCACCGCCACCCATCTGCTCGAGCAGATCGAAAGCACGCTGACCGAACGCAACGCCTACCTGCTGTTCAGCGGCCTGCCGCAGCGCCTTCCCAGCGGCCGCGACATGCGTGCCTATTTCAGCCAGCTGGGACTGGTGCAACCGGAACGGCACGCCCGCCATTTCGGCGATCTCGACGATGCGCTGGAATGGGTCGAGGCGATCATCCTCGCCCGGGAGCACATGGAGCATGCGCAGCAGGCGTCACTGGAACTGAAGGAAATGGATCTGTTCTGCAATCGCCGCGCGGAAACGCTTGCCGCGCTGGAAGCGGTGATGGAAAAGCGCACGGTGGCGGCGGGCGAATCGGTGTTCCTGCGCGGCGATACCGGCGACGAACTGTTCCTGATCCGGCGCGGCACGGTGCGCATCATGCTGCCGCTGCCGGACGGACTGGAAAAGCACCTGGCCACTTTCAGCCGTGGCGATTTCATCGGCGAAATGGCCTTCCTCGACCACCATCCGCGCTCGGCCAACGGCATCGCCTTTACCGATACCGAACTGTTCGTCCTGTCGCGCAAGCGCTTCGACGCGCTCGCCGAGGAGCATCGCATGCTGGCCATCAACCTGCTGGAAGGCATCGCACGGGTGCTGGCCATTCGCCTGCGCTACGCCAACACCGAGCTCGAGGCAAGTTAGCGCTTCCTCGCAAGCAGGTTCATTGGCGCGGGCTTGATCCGCATCAAAATCGGCACGTCGCAATGCAACCATGATGATGCCGGCGTCGCCATTGTCGGCGCCTGCCGTTCCGCGCGCCCGCGAAACCGCGCGAGTCCGGCCGCAAACAAGGGCATTCACCGACATGTTGACCGACAAGAAAATCCTGATCACGGGGCTGCTCAGCAGGCGCTCGATCGCCTACGGCATCGCCAGAGCCATGCATCGCGAGGGC
>CAZCKI010000127.1:0-419 GCA_964498815.1 uncultured Burkholderiales bacterium | reverse complement strand
CCTTTACCTATCAAAACGAATCGGTGCGCGAGCGTGTCGAGAAAATCGCGCCGGAGTTCGGCCCCAAGCTGGTGTTCCCCTGCGATGTCGCAAGCGACGATGAAATCGCCGCCCTGTTCGCGACCCTCGGACAACACTGGGACGGCCTCGACGGCCTCGTCCACGCCGTGGCCTATGCGCCGCGCGAGGCCTTGGCGGGCGACTTTCATCAATCGGTCACCCGCGAAAATTTCCGCATCGCCCACGACGTCAGTTCTTATAGCCTCGCCGCGCTGGTGAAGGGCGGGCTGCCGATGATGCAGGGCCGCCGCGCCGCCATCGTGGCGATGAGCTACCTCGGTGCGGTACGCGCGGTACCCAATTACAACGTGATGGGTCTTGCCAAGGCGAGCCTCGAGGCGTGCGTGCGCTACCTCGCC
>CAZCKI010000126.1:0-8550 GCA_964498815.1 uncultured Burkholderiales bacterium | reverse complement strand
GCATGATCAACGCCGACGACAAGCTCAAGGCCGTATTCGGTGGCAAGAAATCCGTGTCGATGTTCGAGATGACCAAGCTGGTCTCCGCGCACCTCAAGTAATCCGGATTTTCCGCAAGTTTGCAGGTACAGGGCCGGTGAGATAATACTCACCGGCCTTTTGTTTTTTGGAGCTGCGACCATGTCCCAAAGCAATCGCACCGTACGACTCACCGCCAGACCGGTCGGCGAACCGACGCGACAGGACTTTGCTTTCGCCGACGAACCCATCCCCCAGTTGCGGGATGGCGAGATACTGTTGAAAGTGCATTTCCTGTCGTTGGACCCCGCCATGCGCGGCTGGATGAAGGAAGGCAAGTCCTACATCGAACCAGTGGCCCTCGGCGACGTGATGCGCGCCGGCGGCATCGGCGAAGTGGTCGAATCCAACCAAGGCAAATTCAGTCCGGGAGATTTCCTGGTCGGCATGACCAATGTGCAGACCTTCTGCGTTACCGATGGACGCGGCTTTACCAAAGTCGATCCCAGGCTCGCGTCGCTCACCACCTATCTCAACGTGCTCGGCATGCCTGGCATGACCGCGTATTTCGGCTTGCTCGAGTCGGGCCAGCCGAAAGCCGGTGAAACGGTGCTGGTATCGGGTGCCGCCGGCGCAGTCGGCGCCACGGTGGGACAGGTGGCGCGCATCCTTGGCTGCCGCGCGGTGGGCATCGCCGGCGGCGCCGAAAAGTGCGCCATCGCGGTCGAGCAATATAAGTTCGACGCCTGCGTCGATTACAAGGCCGGCAACCTGCGCAAGGCCTTGAAGGAGGCGTGCCCGAACGGAGTCGATGTCTATTTCGACAATGTCGGCGGCGACATCCTCGACCTCGCGCTCACGCTCATCAACCGCAAGGCGCGCATCGTCATCTGCGGCGCGATCTCGCAGTACAACGCCACCGGCGAAATCAAGGGCCCGGCCAATTACCTGTCGCTGCTGGTCAATCGCGCGCGTATGGAGGGTATCGTCGTGTTCGATTACGCGCCGCGCTACAAGGAAGGCGCCATGCAAATGGGCCAGTGGCTGAAAGAAGGCAAAATGGTTTCGCGCGAGCACGTGGTGGAGGGCATCGACAACTTCGTCGAATCGCTGGGCAAGCTGTTTACCGGCGAAAACATGGGGAAGCTGGTCCTGAAAGTGGCTTGAGTGGTGGCACAAGACCGATGACAAGGAGAGCAGACATGCGCGTGATCGTGTTGCTATGGCTGCTGGCGGGATCGTTTGCGGCGGCGGCCGATGTGTTCGACGATCGCGTCAAGGCGGCGGGGGCCGCGGAAGCGGACAGCCGCTACCGCGACTACCAGACCGCCCTGTTCCAGGCGATCGGCTCCGACCTGGCGGGCGCCGTGAATCGCTGCGTGACGACAACGCCGAATCCGGATGCACGGCCGTTCGCGCTGGTGGCCGATATCGATGCCAGAGGCCGTCCGCGCGCGATCGATATTCGACCGCAAACCAATGTCGGCCGCTGCATGGCGGCTGCCTTTGCCAAGCTGCCGTTTCCCAAGCCGCCCAGACTGAAGGGTCGCAATTCGGTGCCGGTGATGCTCAATCTGAGCATCGCGCCATAGCGCCATCCACCACGCAATCGGCGCTGCCCAGTGGTTGCTGCCGCCGCAAAGCAGGGCAGGGGGCAAATGAAGCGTGAATTGCCCGCGCACGGCACAGCCTACTTGCTGCTGGCGCTGACCATCCTGTTCTGGTCCGGCAACTGGGTGATCGGTCGCGCGGTGGTGGGAAAGGTGCCGCCGGTGGCGTTGGCGTACTGGCGCTGGCTGATCGCGGTAGCGGTCATCCTGCCGTTTGCATGGCCGCATTTGCGGGGCCGGTGGAGCGAGATCCGTCGCGAATGGCGCATCGTCGTGCCGCTGGCGCTGGCGGGCACGGGCCTGCACAATCTTCTTTCCTACCTGGGACTCAACTACACCACCGTCACCAACGGCGTGATGCTGAACTCGTCGACCCCGGTGATGATCCTGCTGCTGGGAGCGGCCTTCTTCGGCTTTCGAGTCAGTTGGTCACAGGCCTTGGGTGCGGCGGTTTCGTTGACGGGGGTGCTCGCCATACTGACGCGCGGACACCCTGAGCTGTTGCTCGCCCTGCGCTTCAATGGTGGCGATTTGATCGTGATTGCGTCGATGCTGCTGTGGGCGCTCTACACCTTGTTTTTGCCGCGGCGGCCCACCGCGATCGCGCCCGTTGGCTTGCTGGCCGTTTGTGGTGTGATCGGGCTGATCGCGATGGCGCCGTTGTACGCCTGGGAGATTGCCGGTGGCGCGTCGATCGCCTGGTCCTGGCCGGTGGTGGCCGCACTGCTCTACGTCGGCGTGTTTCCTTCGTTCCTCGGCTATATCTTCTGGAATCGCGGCGTGGAAGCGGTGGGCGCCAATGTGTCGGGCATGTTCATGCACCTGATGCCGGTATTCGGCAGCCTGCTCGCCTGGCTGTTCCTGGATGAGCGTCTGCAGGGATTCCACTTTGCCGGATTTGCGCTGATACTAGCGGGAATCTATTGGGTGTCGCGGCGATCGGCCGTGGCGCCCTTGGCTGCGGCCGGGGAGGAATGAGCGGGTGGAAAACAACACGCAGATCATTTTGTGGCGCCATGCGGATGCGGAAAACGAGGCTCCCAGCGACCACGCGCGCCGCCTCACCGAAAAAGGTCGCGAACAGGCCCTGCGCATGGCTTCCTGGCTGACCGGCAGGCTGGGTGGCGACCTGACCGGCTGGCGGGTGCTGTCCAGTCCCGCCGTGAGGGCGCAACAGACGGCATTGAGCCTGTCCAGCCAAATCGAGACGGTACCGAGCATTGCGCCGGACGCGCCGCCGACAGCGGTGCTGTTGGCGATCGGCTGGCCGGACATGAGCGCTCCCACCATCGTCGTGGGTCACCAGCCTACGCTCGGCATGGTGGCGGCACGATTCCTCAACGGTGTCGATGGTTACGTCTCGATCAAGAAGGGCGCCATGTGGTGGTTCGAAGTGCGCGAGCGCGACGGCAAGCGCGAAACCATCTTGCGGGCGATGACCACACCCGAATCGGTGTTCTGAGCAACGCCGCCGCGCGATCAGGCGTCGGCCAGCGCGATTTCGATACCGAGGCCCGCCCATTCGGCGGCTTCCTGCTTGAGTTCGTAGTCGGTCAGGTCGTGGCCGGCGAGCCACTTGGGGTCGACTTCGAGACGATATTTGCCGCCCTCGCGGAACAGCGAAAACAGCTTGCTCTCGATATTGCGCCGGCTGCGCGACAACAACACGGCGAGCCGCAGGCAAATCACACCGGCTTGGAAATTGCGGTCCGACAACAACCCGGCGGTCACCTTGGCCAGCTTGCCTCGCTGCGCGAGCAGCAACGCCGCCAGTGCCGCCTGCTCCCGGCGCGAAAAGCCGGGCATGTCGGCGTTGCCGACGATATAGGCGGAATGCTTGTGAAATCCGGCCTGGGCGATGGCGACACCGATTTCGTGCAGCCGGCAGGCCCACGACAGCACCTGGCGGTTCTGGAACGCATCTTCGCTATCCTTGCCGCGTACGGCGCGATCGAAAAATCGCAAGGCGAGATTCTCCACCCGAGTCGCCTGCGCGAGGTCGCTGTGATAGCGCTTCGCCATCCGGTCCACGGTGACGGCGCGGATGTCTTCGTGCTGGGTGCGGCCCAGCAGGTCGTAGAGGACACCGTCGCGAAGCGCGGTGTCGACCACCTCCATGCTCTTCAGGGAGAGTTCTTCGAACACCGTCAGCATGATGGCGAGACCGCCTGCCAGTACCGGCACCCGATCGCTTTTGACGCCGGGCAGGGCGAGCTGGTTCAAATTGCCCGCCTTCAACGCCTTGTCGCGCAGCCATTCGAGGCCCTCGCGGCTGATGCCGTGCGCGGCAATACCGTTTTCCTCGAGGATGGCGGCCAGCGCGCGCGCCGTGCCGCTGGAACCGATCGCCTCCTGCCAGCTTTCTTTCTGGAAACGCGCCTTGATCTGCTCGATTTCCTTGCGCGCGGCGAACTGCGCGTCCTTCAGACGCTTCTTGTCGAATTCGCCTTCGTCGAAAAACTGTCCGGAATAGGTCACGCAACCCATGTACAGGCTGTCCACCACCTTGGCGCGCATGCGATGGCCGATGATGAACTCGGTGGACCCGCCGCCGATATCCACCACCAGGCGATTGTGCGGCTGCGGCGGCAGGCTGTGCGCCACGCCGAGATAGATGAGACGCGCTTCCTCGCGGCCGGAGATCACTTCGATGGGAAAGCCGAGGACACCCTCTGCCTCGCGCACGAAGCCCTCGGCATTCTTGGCGATCCGCAGCGCGTTGGTGCCGACGATACGCACCGCGTCGCGCGGCATGCCGCGGATGCGTTCGGCAAACAACCTCAGGGTCGCCAATGCTCGCTCGGCCGTTTTCGCGTCGATCTTTCTGTCGGGCGTCACGCCGTTGCCGAGGCGCACCGTGTCCTTGAGAGAATCGAGCGGAAACAGCTGATGATCGACCACCCGGGCAATTTGCAGGTGAAAGCTGTTTGAGCCCAAATCGACGGCAGCGAGCGTTGCGTGGGACATTGAGTGGCAAAATGAGAGGGAATGGCAGTGAAATGGCAGTATAAGTCACCGGGCAAGCCGTAACGCCTGTCATGAAATCGTCATATGCGCTGGTTATTGTGAAACGCGAATCCACTTCCAAAAAGAAAATGGCTGCCCACAAAGGATCGGCGCGGTTTCTCAACCGCGAGATTCAGTTGCTCGCCTTCAATTACCGCGTATTGGCGCAGGCCGAGGACCGCGCGGTGCCCTTGCTGGAACGGCTCAAGTTTCTCACCATCGTCTCGTCCAACCTCGATGAATTCTTCGAGATTCGCATCGCCGGGATCAAGGAGCAGATCAAGCTCGATTCGGATTCGCACGAGGCCGACGGCATGGCGCCGCAGGAAACCTTTCGGGTGGTCGCCCAGCAGGCGCAGGCGATGGTGGCGCGCCAGTACGCGCTGCTCAACGACGAGCTGTTTCCGGCGCTGGCGGCAAAGGGCATCCGCTTTCTTCGGCGCAGCCATTGGTCGGTTGCGCAGCAGGCCTGGATCAAGGAATACTTCTTTCGCGAAATGATGCCGGTGCTGACGCCGATCGGTCTCGATCCGGCGCATCCGTTCCCGCGTATTTTCAACAAGAGTCTCAATTTTGCCGTCGAGCTGTCCGGGCGCGACGCCTTCGGCCGCGATTCGCAGCGCGCCATCGTGCAGGCGCCGCGCGTGCTGCCGCGGGTCATGAAGCTGCCGCCGGGAGTCGCCAGCGGCGACAACGATTTTATTTTTCTGACCTCCATTCTGCACGCGCACGTGGGCGAATTGTTTGCCGGCATGGACGTGATCGGCTGCTACCAATTCCGGGTCACGCGCAATTCCGACCTGTTCGTCGACGAGGAGGAAGTAAAGAACCTGCGCCTCGCGCTGCAGGGCGAATTGCCGCAACGGCACCTGGGCGACGCGGTGCGGCTGGAAGTGGCCGACAACTGCACCGAGGAAACCATCCAGTTCCTGCTCGGTCAATTCGAACTGCAGGAAGCCGACCTGTATCGCGTCAATGGTCCCGTCAACCTGGTCCGGATGATGAGTGTGGCCGACCAGGTGGCCCGCGCCGATCTCAAGTACGCGCCGTTCGTGCCGGGCTTGCCCAAGGCGCTCAACAAAGTGATGAAGGGTCGCGATGTATTCGACGTCCTGAAGAAGCAGGACATCCTGCTGCACCACCCGTTTCAAAGCTTCATGCCGGTGATCGAGTTTATCCAGCAGGCCGCCCAGGACCCGCTGGTGGTCGCCATCAAGCAGACCGTCTATCGCACCGGCACCGACTCGATCATCATGGAAGCGCTGATCGACGCGGCCAAGAGTGGCAAGGAAGTGACGCTGGTGGTGGAATTGATGGCGCGCTTTGACGAGGAGGCCAACCTCAACTGGGCTTCCCGTCTGGAAGAGGTCGGCGCGCACGTGGTCTACGGCGTGGTCGGGCACAAGACCCACGCCAAGATGGCGCTGGTGGTGCGGCGCGAATTGATGGACGAAGAGAGCGGCAAACACGTGCTGCGCCGCTACGTGCATCTCGGCACCGGCAACTACCATCCGCGTACCGCTCGCCTCTATACCGATTTCGGCCTGCTGACCGCCAACGAATCGATCTGCACCGACGTCAACAACGTATTCGTGCAACTGACCGGCCTCGGCAAGGCCACCAAACTCAACCACCTGTGGCAGTCACCTTTTACCTTGCACGAACGCGTGATCGCCTCGATCGAAAATGAAATCAAACTGACCAAGGCCGGCAAGAAGGGTTACATCGTCGCCAAGATGAATGCCCTGCTGGAGCCGCAGGTGATCGAGGCGCTGTATCGCGCCTCGCACGCCGGGGTCAAGGTCGAACTGATCATCCGCGGCGTTTGCGCGCTGAAGCCGGGCGTTGCCGGATTGTCCGATCATATCCGCGTGCACTCGATCGTCGGCCGCTTCCTCGAGCACTCGCGCATTTTCTACTTCCGTAACGGCGGCGACGAGCGTGTGATGCTATCGAGTGCGGACTGGATGGAGCGCAATTTCTTTCGGCGCATCGAAGTGGCGTTCCCGGTGCTCGACGCCAAGCTGCGCAAACGCGTGATCGCCGAGGGACTGACCCCGTACCTGCACGACAATACGCAGGCTTGGGAAATGTACGGCGACGGCAGCTATGTGCGCCGCAAACCCACCCGAGGCGCGCGCGGCAAGCGCTCGGCGCAAGAGGAAATGCTGTCGATGATCGCAGCCGGCGGCTAGCGCGGCCGGCGTCGCGGCACTACCAGATCTTCCACCAGGGCTTGGAATCAACCAGCCCGTTTTTGGCGAACACGGCGTTATTCGGGAAGTTCTTTTCGAGCACACGCCGGGAAGACTGTGCCATTTCGGGCAGGCCCATTTTCTCGTACGCCTCGATGCTGACCACCAGCGCGTCTTCGGTGGCCGGCGCCTGCGGATAGCGCTGCAGGGCGTTCTGCGCGCGATTCACGGCAGCGACGTAGCCGCCGCGGCTCAGGTAGTAGCGCGCCACCGACACCTCGTGCTTGGCGAGGGTATTGACCAAAAATGCCATGCGCCAGCGCGCGTCTTCCGAATACACGCTATCGGGGTAACGGGTCGCCAATTCCTTGAACACGTCGAACGCCTCGCGCAAAGCCTTCGGGTCGCGATCGGCCTGGTCCAGGTTCAGCAATTCGCCAAAGAATCCCAGGTCCGGCTTGAAATAGGCCAGCCCCTTCAGGTACAGCGCATAGTCGAGGTTGGGATGATTCGGGTGCAGCTTGATGAAGCGGTCGCAGGCCGCGGAGGCCTGGGCGGTATCGCCTTCCTTGTAGTGGGCGTAGGCGATTTCGAGCTGCGCCTGCTGCGCATAGCGGCCGAACGGATAGCGGGCTTCGAGTGCCTCGTAGCCTGCCACGGCTCCCGCGTAGTTGCCGCTGGAGAGCTCGTCGTGGGCGTTCTTGAAGTAGTCCTCCACCGTCCAGTTCTTGCGCTGATCGAGCTTGTCGCCGAACCAACTGCAGCCCGTTACCAGGAAAAGGGTCGCCACCAGGGCGAATAGAGCTTTGGTTGTCCGTGTCATACTTGGTGCATGTTGCCGGTGGATTTCGAAGACGACGATTATAGCCCAAGCGGGCCTCCCGCCCCGCTCCCTGCGCCCGAAGTATCCGTGACGGTGCCGCTGGGCTTGGCCGGTGCACGATTCGACCGGGCGCTGGCCGATTTGTTCCCCGACCATTCGCGCAGCCGCCTCGCCGCCATGGCCAAGGCCGGCGCCATTCTGCTGGATGGCCGGGTGACCGAAGGCAAGACCCGCCTGCTGGGGGGCGAAACCATCGCGGCCACCTTGACCCCGCGCGCCGAGGAAAGCGCCTTTGTCGCCGAGGACTTGCCTATCGATATCCTGCACGAGGACGAGCAGGTCATCGTCATCAACAAGCCCGCCGGGCTGGTAGTACATCCGGCTGCGGGCAACTGGAGCGGCACCTTGCTCAATGCGCTCTTGTTCCACGCGCCGCAGGTAGCGGTGCTGGCGCGCGCCGGCATCGTCCATCGGCTGGACAAGGACACCAGCGGCGTGATGGTGGCGGCCAAGACCGAAGTGGCGCAGTTGTCGCTGGTGCGGCAGTTGCAGGCGCGCACGGTGAAGCGCTTGTACCTCGCACTGATGCGTGGTCATGTGGCGGCGGCGGGCGTCGTCGACGCGCCGATCGGCCGGCATCCGCGCGACCGGGTGCGCATGGCGGTGGTCGAAGTCGAGCGCGGCGGCAAACCGGCTCGCACCCACTACCGGCCGATCCAGAAATTTCCCGCCCACACCCTGCTCGAATGCAGTCTGGAAACCGGCCGCACGCATCAAATCCGGGTGCATATGCAGTCGATCGGCTACCCCTTGGAGGGCGACCTGGTGTACGGGCCCAAGCCCGGCGGTCTCGATGCCGCGATGCGAGGCGCGGTCGCGGAGTTTGGCCGGCAGGCGC
>CAZCKI010000125.1:4094-8559 GCA_964498815.1 uncultured Burkholderiales bacterium | reverse complement strand
GAGTTCGTTTCGATCGCGTAGTCGTCAGCGGCCTCGCGCGTACCGTGGAAACCGCCGGGCTGGTGTTGCGAGCCGCCGACCAGGAACTGCCGATCGAACCACGGCGGGTATTCGAGGAAATTCGTGGCGGGCGACTTGCCGATATCAACGACAGCCAACTGTGGCAGGCCTTTACCGAATCGACCGCAGGCATTGTCGATCGCGATGTGCGCTTTCTCGGCGGCGAGAGCATCGGCGAATTGCAGGACCGCGTCATTCCCGCGCTGGAAGCACTGTTGGCGGAACCCGGCTGGCAGGTGATGCTGCTGGTGCTGCACGGCGCGGTCAATCGCGCCCTGCTTTCCTGGCTGGTCAGCGGGCAACGCTGGATGCTGGGCGCCTTCGAACAAAGCCCGGCCTGCATCAACGTGATCGACATTGGCGCATCGCCGCGCGACGTGGTATTGCGCGCGATCAACCTGTGCCCCGTCGATTTCCTGCATCCTGGGGAACGCATCACCACCATGGAAAAGCTGCATGGAGAATACCTCCGTTACCGCAATGGAAAGTCGCGCGAGGGGAGCCATGACGGATCAATATGAGCACTTCCGTGGCACCAAGCCGGTATCGGCCCAGCATCAATTCGATGCCGGCGCGCTGGCGCGCTGGATGCGCTCGCGGGTCGGCGACTTCGAGGGGGAACTGAGCGCGCGCCAATTCAAAGGCGGCCAATCCAATCCGACCTACATCCTGGAAGCCGGCGCGCAACGCTGGGTGATGCGCGCCAAGCCCGGTCCGGCCGCCAAATTGCTGCCTTCCGCGCACGCCATCGAGCGCGAGTATCGGGTCATGTCGGCGTTGGCGCAGGCTGCCATTCCGGTGCCACGCATGCTGGCGCTGTGCGAAGACGAGGCGGTGATCGGCCGCGCGTTTTTCATCATGGAAATGGTCGAAGGCCGCGTCTTGTGGGACCCCGCCCTGCCCGGCCTGGCTGCGGCCGAGCGCGCCGCCGTATTCGACGAGATGAACCGGGTGATGGCGGCCTTGCACGGCGTCGATCCGAATGCGGTCGGGCTCGCCGAGTACGGCAAGGCGGGTAACTACTTCGAGCGCCAGATCGGCCGCTGGAGCAAGCAATACCGCGCCTCGGAGACCGAAACCATAGCCGCGATGGATCGCCTGATGGAGTGGCTGCCGCGGAACATCCCGGCAGGTGAGGAAGTGGCCGTGGTGCACGGCGATTTTCGCCTCGACAACCTGATCTTCCACCCTACCGAGCCGCGCATCCTCGCCGTGCTGGACTGGGAACTGTCCACGCTCGGCCATCCGCTGGCCGATTTTGCCTATCACTGCATGGCGTGGAAGGTGTCGCCGCAGCTGTTTCGCGGCATGGCCGGGCTCGACTTGGCGGGCCTCGGTATCCCCTCGCTGGAAGCCTACATCGACGCCTATTGTCGGCGTACCGGACGGCAGGGTATAGCGAATTTCGACTATTACCTTGCCTACAACCTGTTCCGCATGGCGGGGATTTTGCAGGGCATCATGAAGCGCGTGGCGGAAGGCACGGCGGCTTCCGACCAGGCGGTGATGATGGGACGCGCCGCCCGGCCGCTGGCCGAATTGGGATGGCAGGTTGCACAGTCTTTACAGGCAAAATCACCGTAAGCGCAGGCGCGCCGCTTTGCGCGCCCCTTGTCAACCTTGATCGTCAGGCATGCACATGGACTTCCAATACTCCGCACGGGTCATCGAATACCAGGAACGTTTGCAGCGATTCTTCGATCAGCACATTTTCCCGAACGAATACCGCTTTCACGCCGATGTCGAAGCCAACACCAAGGCTGGCAAGCGCTGGACGCCGACCGCCATCATCGACGAGCTGAAGCCGAAGGCCAAGGCTGCCGGGCTCTGGAACCTGTTCATGCCGCACCAGGAGTACGGCCCCGGGCTCAGCAACCTCGAATATGCGCCGCTGGCCGAAATGACCGGCTGGATACATTGGGCGCCGGAGGTGTTCAATTGCTCGGCGCCGGACACGGGCAATATGGAAGTGCTGACCCAGTACGGCACGCCGGAGCAAAAGAAGCAATGGCTTGAACCCCTTCTCAATGGCGATATTCGTTCCGCCTTCGCTATGACCGAGCCGGGGGTGGCCTCTTCGGACGCGACCAATATCGAAACGCGCATCGAGCGCCAGGGCGACGAGTACCTCGTCAACGGCCGCAAGTGGTTTATTTCCGGCGCCGGCGATCCGCGTTGCAAGATCTACATCGTCATGGGCAAGACCGATCCCACCGCCTCGCGCCACCAGCAGCAATCGATGATCCTGGTGCCGTCCGACGCACCCGGGCTCAAGGTGATACGGCCGATCCCCATCTTCGGCTATGACGACGCGCCGCACGGGCACTGTGAAATGACCTTCGAGAACGTGCGCGTGCCGGTTAGCAATATGTTGCTCGGCGAAGGCCGCGGCTTTGAAATCGCACAAGGCCGCCTCGGTCCCGGTCGCATCCATCATTGCATGCGCCAGATCGGTGCGGCCGAGCGCGCGCTGGCGCTGATGTGCAAGCGCCTGAACCGCCGCGTCGCATTCGGCAAGCCGCTTGCGGCGCAAAGCATCTGGCAGGAACGCATCGCCGAATCGCGCTGCATGATCGACCAGGCGCGGCTGCTTACGCTCAACGCGGCCGACCGCATGGACAAGGCCGGCAACAAGGCGGCACGCACCGAAATCGCCATGATCAAGGTAGTCGCGCCCAACGTCGGCCAGCAGGTGATCGACTGGGCCATCCAGGCGCACGGCGCCGGCGGCCTGTCGGACGATTTCCCGCTCGCCTATCTGTACACCTGGGCGCGCGCCGTGCGGCTGGCCGACGGCCCGGACGAGGTCCATCGCCAGGCGATCGCCAAATGGGAACTGGCCAAGCACGCCGCAGCGTCCGCCGGGTGACGGGACGACGATTCTCCACTACACTGGTGCTGCTATTGCAACGTAAAACAATATAAGACAACTGGAGGGGAAGTTGGCTGAGGACTCGAAATGGTGGCTGCGGCATTACCCGCCGGGGGTGCCGCATGAAATCGATATCACCCAATACACATCGCTTCCGCACATGGCGGAGGAAGCCTTCGAGCGCTTCCGCGATCGCGCCGCGTACACCTGCCTCGGCAAGACCCTGACCTTCGGCGACGTCGACGAGCTTTCCAGCGCATTCGGCGCCTGGCTGCAATCGAAAGGACTCGCCAAGGGTGCGCGCGTCGCGCTGATGATGCCCAACCTGCTGCAATACCCGGTGGCCATATTGGCGGTGTTGCGCGCCGGCTACATCGTCGTCAACGTCAATCCCCTGTATACGCCGCGCGAACTCGAACATCAGCTGAAAGACAGCGGCGCCGAGGCGATCGTCATCCTGGAAAACTTTGCCCATACCCTCGAGCAGGTCTTGCCGCATACCCAGGTTCGGCACGTGGTGGTGGCCGCCGCCGGAGATTTGCTGGGGTTTCCCGTCGGCCTGATTGCCAATTGGAAGGTCCGCCACGTCAAAAAACTGGTGCCACCCTTTCAGCTACCGCAGGCCACCAAATTCAACGATGCCATCGCGGCAGGACGCAGCCGGGCGTTGAGCCGGCCGCAATTCCAGCGTGACGACGTCGCATTCCTGCAATATACCGGCGGCACCACCGGCGTCTCCAAGGGCGCGGTGCTGTCGCACGCCAATGTATTCGGCAATGTACTGGTCTCGGAAGCGTGGCTGAATCCGGCCATGAGCGATACCACCAAGGGCCCGCCGCCCGATCCGGTGGTGATGGTATGCGCCTTGCCGATGTACCACATTTTTTCGCTGGTGAGCTGCATGTGGCTCGCCGTCAAAGTGGGCGGCCAATGCCTGCTGATCCCCAATCCGCGCGACCAGGACGGCATGGTCAAGGCGATTGGCCATCACAAATTCAACGTGATACCGGCCGTCAACACCATGTTCAACGGGTTGGTCAATCACGTCGGTTTTCGCGGCCTCGACTTTGCCAATTTGCGCGTGTCCAACGGTGGTGGCATGGCGGTGCAAAAGGCGGTTGCCGAGAAATGGTTCACCTTGACCGGGGTGCCGATCGTCGAGGGTTACGGCCTCACCGAAACCTCTTCGGGAGCGACCTGCAACGAGGTGCTGTCGACACAGTACAGCGGCGACGTCGGCATGCCGATGCCCTCCACCGAAGTTTCGATTCGCGATGACGACGGCAACGTGCTGCCGCCCGGCGCCGACGGCGAAATCTGCATCCGTGGACCGCAGGTGATGCAGGGCTATTGGCAACGTCCGGATGAAACGGCCAAGGTGATGACGCCTGACGGCTTCTTCAAGTCCGGCGACATCGGCCGCATGCTGCCGAACGGGCACGTCAAGATCGTCGATCGCAAGAAAGACATGATCCTGGTGTCGGGATTCAATGTCTATCCGAATGAAATCGAGGACGTGGTGGCGGGGCTGGC
>CAZCKI010000125.1:3576-4084 GCA_964498815.1 uncultured Burkholderiales bacterium | reverse complement strand
CATTGCCGACGAACGTTCCGGCGAGGCCGTCAAACTATTCGTGGTGAAAAAGGATCCGGCGCTGACGGCGGAACAGGTGATGGCCTATTGCCGCGAAAACATGACCGGCTATAAATGCCCGAAGCTCATCGTGTTCCGCGACTCTCTGCCCAAATCGAACGTCGGCAAAATCCTGCGGCGCGAATTGCGCGACTCCGACAATCCCAAGAAAGGCTGAGGCCGCCTATCGGCTGCTAGTCGAGCTCCAGCACCGCCGACAATGCGCGGCGCGCGCACGCGCGTGAGAAATGCGTTTCGATGTTGCGCAGTCCGCCCGCGGCAAGCCGGCCCCACAAGGCTTCATCGGTGTGCAAACGAATAATGGCGTCGGCGAAGGCTTCCGCGCTGTCGGCGACCAGTACGTTCTCGCCGTCGGTCAGGTGCATGCCTTCGACGGAAACCGGGGTCGCCACCACCGGCACGCCATATTGCATGGAAATATTCACCTTGCCCTTCACGCCGGCGCCGT
>CAZCKI010000125.1:0-3566 GCA_964498815.1 uncultured Burkholderiales bacterium | reverse complement strand
TTCGGTCACGTCGGGCACGAAGCCTGCGATGACGAAATCGTCCGCGGCGAATTTTTGCAGGGACGGCGGCGCGTTGCTGCCGATCAAAGTCGTCACCAGGCCGGGGGCTTTTTTACGTAGCTGAGGCAATACGTTTTCCACATACCAGGTGATCGCATCCAGATTGGGCGGGTGGCGGAAGCCACCGATGAACACGATGCCGGCACGCTGTGCGAAGGTTTTTGGCCCGGGCATGGTTTCGTGGATCAAGGAAACGATGCCGATCCGCGAGGCGGGGGCCAGCTTGTCGAGCAGTTCTTGCTCAAAGGGGCTGACCACCAGGGTAAGGTCGGACTTGGCGATGATGTCCAGCTCCTGCGCCCGCATGGCGGCGGCGGCGGCGACCAATTCGGGTCTTGGATCGAGCTCCGCCAGTCGTTCCTGCCGCAAAAAATGCAAATCGACGGTATCGAATACCAGCTTGGCGCGCGGCGCGGCGGACTTGATCATCTCGACGTATTTGCAGGCCACCGTCGCGCGCGCGACGATGATGACATCAAATTCCGGGGCGCTGCGGGCGATGAATTGCGACATCGAGACGACGTAGGGATGATGGAGCACCTCTACGCCGAGTTGCCTGATCTGCGAAATGTAGGGCTCGCGAAATTCGAGGTTATCGGCGACAAAGGTAAGCTTACATCCCAGTCCCTGCATCACGCCCAGCATCTCGAAGGTGCGCATCGATCCCGCATCCTGGTCGGGGGTCAGCATGCATGCGTCGATCACCAACACGCGCCGCCGGGTATATCGATCCTTCTCCAGGTGAGGCTGGACGCCGTTCGGGCGATGCGCGGCCAGCACGTCCCGCCAGCGTGCGGCAAAGGTTGTCTGATTGACGACCTGGTGGCGTTTGACCCCCTGCGCCAGGTCTGTCCCGGAACTCTTTCCCTCGAAGTGCACGACGACTGCGGCGGGCTGATAGAACACGCGTCTGCCGGCCGCGCGCAGGCGAAAGCACAGATCGACCTCTTCATAGTAGGCGGGAGCATAGCGCTCGTCGAAGCCGCCCATTTCGTTCCATAGCGAGCGCGGCAGCAGGAGACAGGCGCCGGAGCAGTAGTCGGCCTCGCGCAAGTAGTTGTACTCGGGCTTGGCGGCATTGTCGTTGCGTCCGTAGTTCCAGGCCGAACCGTCCCGCCAGACGATGCCACCCGCCTCCTGCAGAACTCCATCCGGATAAATCAGCTTGGCGCCGACCATGCCGGCGGTCTCGAATCGTTCGAATACCGCATGCATGGCGCCAAGCCAGTCACCGGTAACGATGGTATCGTTGTTGAGCAGGACGATATATTCCCCGCCGGCGAGCGTGGCCGCCTTGTTGCAATTGCGCAGGAAGCCGAGGTTGACCTCGTTGCGAACGAACTTCACGCCTTCGACCACGCGCAGGGCGTCGGCGGCGGGTGTCGGTGAACAGTCGTCGATGACGATCACTTCGATGGCGTGTGCCGCGCAGGTGGCAGCGATACTCTTCAGGCAGGTATAGGTCAGCAAATGCTGTTCGTAGACCGGCACGATGATGGAAAAGCGCGGCCGCTCGCTGCAGGCGACGGTGAGCGGGACGATTTCGGTCTCGAGCGCATAGACCGGTGCGGCAACCTTGACCTCGGTCTTGCGCGTCAATTTGTCCTGCACACGGCGACCCAGCGCCGCCGGTCCCTGATCTTTCAGGATCTGCCGGGCGGCACTGATTTGCTGCGGCAAACGCCTGGCGCCGCCGCGCAGGTCGCTGAATCGGTAGCGCAACGAACGCAGCGTTTGCACTGCGCTACGCAGCGGCGCGGTAATTTTCCACGAGGTGCTTTGTTCGATGCCGAGATAGGCGGCGCGGGCGGCATCGCGCTCTCCTTCCAAACGCTCCTCGGTATCGATCAGCGCGTTTTGCGCCGCGAGCAGCTCATCGCGCTGCGCTTCCATCTCGCGTTCCAGCGAAAGGTAGCGCTGGTGGGCCTCCTGCAGTTCACGGCCCAGTTGTTCGACATCCTGGTCGCGTTGACGCAGCACCGCGTGCGCGGCATCCGCCGATCGGCGCGCCTCGGCCAATTCCACATCGACCAGGGCGGTTCGGCGTTTCAACTCGCGCAGCGATTCTTCCTGCCCGCATTCGACGCCCGCCAGCAGCAGTTCCGGCAGGGATTTTTCCGCCGTACCCAGTGTCTTGGGAGCTTGCAGGAACAGCGCCTTCAGCGCCGGTTCCCGGGCGTCGGCCGAAACCGCCGGCAGCGCCGCCAGATAATGCCGGCGATATTCCTGCCAATACGCATCCGGCACCGCGGCATTCTGAATCGGCGCGACCGGCCGCGACGCGGCCAGCAGCGCGTCGTTCCATTCGGCTGCCGGGCTGTCCCAACGCAACAGGACCGCACGCTTCACCGATTCGAGGCGCTCGATGAACGCGCCCAGGCGGGAGGCGACCACCGGCAGACCGGCGTTGAGCGCGGTGGTCAGCGTGTAGCAAAAGCTTTCCGGAATCTGCGCGGGAAACAGGAACGCATCGGCGTGTTCGGCGGCGACCAGGAAAGCCAGGTCTTCGTCGCGGTAGCTGCCGTGTACTTCCAAGGGCAGTTCCGGCATTTCCGGCACCGGCTGGTCGGTGGGGCCGATGATCTTGAAATACAGCGGCAATCGCCGATCTCTCGCATCGCGCGCGCAGGACACCACCACATCGAGCCCCTTGGTCGAAGTCGTGCGCCCGAGGATCAGCACCTTGATCGGAATTGCACCGCTTGTCGCGCCCGGTTCGGGATGCGGCCACAGTACGGTGGCCTGCGCCGGATAGGCGGCGCGAACCTGTTCCTGCAAGTAGCGTGACGGACAAATGACGCGATCCGCCGTGGCCAGAAATTCGCCCATGCGAGCCCGCCACTCGGTTTCGCTCCAGCCCCAGCGGTTTTCGACCGCTCCGCTCGGCGCCACGCCACCGGGATCGAGGTGATAGCGTGCCGTGATCGGAAAGTGATCGTGCAAGGTGATGTCGAGCGGCACAGCTAGCGAGGCGGCGAGCGTCAGTATCGAGGGCGGCAGGCCGTCGATATGGTGCAAGTGGATGCGCGCGAGACCCAGGCTCTGCAAAAACTCGATCAGGTAGGCGTAGTCGCTATTGGCGGCAAACCAGGCTGCAAACGTTTCGCCCTT
Organism: uncultured Burkholderiales bacterium; assembly: GCA_964498815.1. GTDB lineage: Bacteria > Pseudomonadota > Gammaproteobacteria > Burkholderiales > Usitatibacteraceae > UKL13-2. The sequence goes on along the minus strand of CAZCKI010000125.1, from coordinate 395 downwards.
GCGCAGCCACGTCACCGACAGGTTGCGCTCGTCGGCAGGCTTCAGCAGCAGGATCTCGCAGTGAGATTCCAGCATGGCGGCGAGGTCGTGGATATGCCGCTCGGTGCCGCCGCCAAGGTTGTGGCTGACAAACAGGATGCGCGGGCGGTGCGATTGGCCCAGCCTTTTCAGGCTTGCGGCTGAGACGGAATAATCGGGGCTGTTCACTCGGAAGGAATAGTTGCGCGGCGACCCGAAATTATATGCGACCCAGGGAGCCTCTGATGAAGTATTGGGGTCGCGCGCGGTTTTGGCGGGATGAATCGCCGGACACGTCCGCGTGGCGCAGCCCAGCAGTGCAGGCGATTCATTACGGGCTTGCTTCGCGTCGCATCCCGGCTTCGCCGGGAACCCTG
>CAZCKI010000124.1:0-8580 GCA_964498815.1 uncultured Burkholderiales bacterium | reverse complement strand
TCTACATGGCGATCGATCCCTATGGTCGTCCGGAGATCAATGTCAAGCCGTCCACCCACACCCAGCCGAGTGACCCGTACGTCCGCCAATATTATTGTGGTAGCTGCGGCGGTCTCTCCCTTTTCCTTGATGGAACCACTGGCGCTCATTTTGCCACCGGCTATCTGAGCGGCACCCTGGTAACCCCCGTGAGCAACACCACCGTGCCGGTCGCGGGCGGCACCTCTATCGTGACCGTGGTCGATCTGGGTACCTCCGGCGTGCGCCTGACACAGACATTTACCCACCTGACTGGCACGCGCTACGTTACCAAGAACTGGGTGCTGGAAAACCTGGGTAACGCCACGCACAACGATCTGCGCTTCATCTTCGGTCAGGACACGTACTTCGGCAATAACGACTTCGCCTACGGTTTCTACGATCCCGCCAACAGCATGGTGTTCATCCGCAATACCGATACCACCGACTGGGGCATCATGGGTTTCTACGCCAACCCGGCCACACCCGCCGACCACTACTACGAGGGCAATTACGGCACGGGTTATCAGCTTGCCAGTTCCGGGCAGCTACCCGACACCATCAACGCGAGCTATGTTGATGCCAGCTACTACCTGCAGTGGAATCGTGCCACTTTCGCGCCAGGCAACGTCTGGACGATCAGCGCCACCGAAGTCTGGACGCCGGCCAGCGACTTGCAAGTGATTGCACCTTCGGCGCAAACGGTCGGGTCGGGCACCACCGCCACGCTCTCGTTTACCGTGCAAAACCTCAGCAACACGACACCGCTCACCGTCAACCTGGCGGCATCGTCCGGTGCAGCGGGCTGGACTGCGACAGTAGTCGGTGGCGCAACGCGCACCATCCCCACCAATTCCTCGCGGTCCATCACGGTAACGGTCAACGTGCCGTCCAATGCGACCGGCTCCAGCGTGATCTCGCTGTCTGCCGTCAGCGGCAACCTGTCTTCGTCGGCCTCCGCCACGCTCAGCTCCACCGCGCTGAATTTGCTGGTATCGCCGTCCAGCATCGATTTCGGCCAGCAGGTGCCGGGCGCCAATCTATCGCAGCTGGTGACGGTCTCCAATAACGGCGCCACACTGACGCTGGGCAACCTCGCCACCACCGCGCCGTTCGGACGCAGCAACGACAGTTGCAGCGGGCATACACTGGGTTCGGAAAGCTCCTGCAGCTTTACGGTCACCTTCAGCCCCGCGGCGAACGGCATCTACAGCGCCGTGTTCAACATCCCCATTACCGCGCCCGTCCTCGCCACCCGCAGCATTGCGCTGGCCGGCACCGCCAGCACGGTGTTGCCGAATGCGCCCGCCATCACGGTCAATCCCGCCACGGTCAATTTCGGCCTGCAACCGGTCAATACGCCGAGCGCGCCGTTCCGCGCGGTGCTGACCAATAGCGGCACGGCGACCCTGACCATGACGCACCTGTCCAGCATCGGCGACTTCTCCTTCACTTCCGACTGTCCGCTGGCGCCGGCGCACTTGCCGATCAATGTTTCGTGCAATATCGACGTGACCTTTACGCCCCTGGTGCCCGGTATCCAGTCGGCGTTCGTGTACATCGACAGCGACGCCTCCAACGGTGCTACATTCGCGATCCCGGTCAGCGGCCAGGGCCAGATCGTGCAGGTTCCCGGCATCAGCGTGTCGCCGACCTCGCTGACCTTTACCGATCGCGCCATCGGCTCCATCAGCAATCCGCAATCGCTGACCGTCACCAACACCGGCACCGGCAATTTGAACATGGCCAGCATCACGGTCACCGGCAGCGGCTACCAACGCATCGCGCCCACCCCGGCCGGCGCCGATTGCGGCACGGTGCTGGGCCCGCAGCTGAGTTGCCAGATCACGCTCGTGTTTGCGCCCGCCGCGGTGGGTGCCGCCCACGGCAGCGTGGTCATCAACCACAATGCGCAGGGTGGTTCGACCAGCATCCCACTGTCCGCCAACGGCCTGCCGCGTCCGCAGGCGCTGATCAGCTTCAGCGCCAACCTGACCTTCGCCAACCAGATCATCGGTACCGTGAGTAGCGCCCAGGCGATCAGCATCAGCAACAGCGGCACGCTGCCGCTCATCATCACCGGCGTGACCGTCACCGGCGCCAACGCAACTGAATTCGCCCTGTCCGGAAATTGCAACGTGACGCTGGCGCCCGGGGCGAACTGCGGCTTGTCGGTGACGTTCGGACCCAATACCGTCGGCGCCAAGTCTGCCCAGCTCGCAGTGGCAAGCAACGCGCAAAACGACGTGGTGGTCGCTCCGAGTCTGGCGGGAACCGGCGTACCGGTGCCGGTGCCGATCGTGCGGTTGTCGGCGACCACGCTGGGCTTCGGCAACGTGATCTACGGTGGCCAGCCGTCCGCGCAAGGCGCCATCCTGTCCAACGTAGGCACCGCGCCGCTGGTGATCAGCTCGATCAGCATGTCCGGCAACGGCGACTTCACGCAGACCAACAACTGCGGCAATACCGTGAGCGCGTCGGCGCAGTGCAATCTCACACTCACTTTCACCGCACGCGCCCTCGGCGCAAGGACCGGTGTGCTGTCGGTCACCAGCAACGCAGCCGGGAGCCCGCACAAGATTCAATTGAGCGGAACCGGTTGCCGTTACTTCTCGCCGGCCGCGGCGCGCTTCTTCCTGACCGGCTGTTGAGCGAACGTCGTTCGGACGAAAAAAGCCCCGCGTCAGCGGGGCTTTTTTTGACTGCTGCGCCTAGTCGAGCTTGATGCCCTTCTTTACGACGATGGCTTTCATCTTGTCGTATTCCGCCTTGATGTCCCTGGCGAACTCGGCAGGCGTATTGGCCACCGGATCGGCGCCCTGCTGTTCGAGCTTATCCTTGATGGCAGCCGAATTGACCGCTTTTACCGAGGCGGCATAAAGCTTGTCGATGATGTCTTTCGGCGTTTTGGCGGGCGCCACCATGCCATACCAGGCCGGATCGTTCACCTCGGCCATTTTCAGCTCGGCGAAGGTCGGCACGTTCGGATAGGCGGCCAGCCGTTTCGGCGCGGCGACGGCGAGCAGCCGCAGCTTGCCGGCGTCGATCTGCGGTTTGGAAGAGGGCAGGTTGTCGAACAGCACCGGCACTTGTCCGCCGATCACATCGACGATGGCCGGGCCAGCGCCTTTATAGGGGATATGCACCATGTCGGTACCGCTGGCCGAAAGGAACAGTTCCCCCATCATGTGGCCGATGCCCGCCGTGCCGGAGGTGGCGAAGGAATACTTGCCCGGATTCTTCTTCAGCAATTCGATGAACTCTTTCACGTCCTTGACCGGCACCGAGGGATGCACCGCCAGGATATTCGGCACACCGACAAACTTGGTAATGGGGATGAAATCGGTCATGTTGTTGTACGGGATGCGCGCATTGGCGGCGGGATTCACCGCCATCGTCGACACCGTCGCCACACCCAGGGTGTAGCCGTCGGGCGCGGCCTTGGCGACCACGTCAGCTCCCACCGAACCGCCGCCGCCGGCGCGATTCTCGACCAGCACCGGCTGTCCCAGCTCCTTGCCCAATTGATCGGCGACGATGCGCGCGACGATGTCCGTGGTTCCACCCGGCGCAAACGGCACGATCAGGTGGATCGGCTTGGAAGGATAGGTCTCGGCAAACAAGCTCATCGGCCCTGCCGCCAGCGTGGCAGCAACGGCAACCCCGGCAAATTGCAAAAAGCGTCTCATGTGTTCCTCCTCATGTAATTGGTTTACGTCCGTCCCCAGACCCAACTATGGTATCAGCACCGTCGAACCGGTGGTCTTGCGCGCTTCCAGGTCGCGATGCACCTGCACGGCATCCTTGAGCGCATAGGTCTGGTTGACCTCAATGCCGACGATGCCGCGCTTCACCACGTCGAACAAGGTGCCGGCCGCCGCGACTAGATCGGCGCGCGTCGCCACGTGGGTGGCGAGGGTGGGGCGCGTCACGTACAGCGATCCCTTGGCCGCCAGCACGCCCAGGTCGAAGGGCTCGACCTTGCCGGAGGCGTTGCCGAACAGTGCCGTGAGGCCGCGCGGCCGTACGCAATCGAGCGACTTGAGGAAAGTATCCTTGCCGACGCCGTCGTAGACCACCGCGCACTTCTTGCCGCCGGTGATTTCGGCCACCCGCGCGACGAAGTCTTCCTTCGAGTAATTGATGATGTGATCGAAGCCGTGCGCCCTGGCGAGCTCGCCCTTGGCGTCGCTGCCGACGGTACCGATAGTGGTGGCCCCCAGGTGTTTGGCCCATTGGCCGAAGATCAGGCCGACACCGCCGGCGGCGGCGTGGAACAGGACGGTGTCGCCCGGTTTCACAGCGTAAGTAAGATGCAGGAGGTAGTAAGCGGTCATGCCCTTCAGCATCATCGAGGCCGCCTGCTGGTCGCTGACCCCTTCCGGCACCTTCACCAGCCGGTCGGCGGGGATCAATCGCGCTTCCGCATACGAGCCGATCGGCGCGGAGCCGTAGGCGACGCGGTCGCCCACCTTCAGGTCGGTCACCTTGGCGCCGAGCGCTTCGACCACGCCGCTGCCTTCGCTACCGATCACGCTCGGCAGCGCGATCTTGTAAAGGCCGGTGCGATGATAGGTGTCGAGATAATTGAGCCCGACCGCGGTGTGGCGCAGGCGCACCTCGTTGTCGCCGGGTGCGCCGACTTCCACCTCTTCCCACTTCATCACCTCCGGACCACCGTGTTCGTGAATGCGAATGGCACGGGTCATGTTTTTTCCTTTGTCGTCATGCTTTTTCCTTTATCAGCAGTGTCTCGATCTTGGCTAAGCGCGCGGCTTGAATCATCCCGGGGTGAAAGCCGGCCTGCCGCGAAATCGCTCTCTCGTCGACTTCGCGCAGGCCCGCCGCCAGGCGCTGCAATTGTTCGCGTGGTGCATAGCTTGCCTGCTCAGGTGCTACAGCGTGAATGATCTCGCACAAGTCCAGCAAGTCGGCAAAGCGTTCTGGTCGCCGCCGCACATCCAGCGATTGCAACAAATCGAGCGCGTCGCGCGCGTCCAGGTCTGCCGCACGGTCGATGCTGGCCCGGTGCGCCACTGCCAACGCCGCCAGATCGCGGCAATCGGCCGGCACCCGCAGGCGTTCGCACAGCGACGCCAGTTGTGCGGATGACAGGGTAAACGTCGCCGCGCCGAAACGAATCGGTAGTGGACTGAGCCGCGCCGCCGCACGCTGCAGAGCGGTCGCCTGCGGCGACCCCCCTGCCAATAAACCTGTCAGTTCCGGCAGCAGGACCGGCATTGCGCCGCACGCCTGCAACACCTCGAACATACGCATCGGTGTGGTTTCCATGAGACCGCGCGCCAATTCCTGCCAGACGCGTTCCGCGACCAGGTGCGCCACCTCGCCGTCGGCGACCATGCGGCGCATCAACGCCATGGTTTCGTCTGCGACCCGGAAGCCTCGCTCCGCCAGCCGCGCGGCAAAGCGGGCGACGCGCAGGATGCGCACCGGATCTTCGCCGAACGCGTCGCTTACATGTCGCAACAAACCCTGCTCAAGGTCGGCGCGCCCGCCGAACGGATCGATAAACTCACCGCTGTCGGGGTCGCGGGCGATGGCGTTGATGGTGAGGTCGCGCCGGCGCAGGTCCTCCTCCAGAGTGACCGAGGCATCCGTATAAAAAGTGAAGCCGTGATAGCCGTGGCCGGCCTTGCGCTCGGTGCGGGCGAGCGCGTATTCCTGGTGTGTGTCCGGGTGCAGGAATACCGGGAAATCGGCGCCGACCGGGCGATAGCCCAGGGCTATCATTTGCTGCGGCGTGGCGCCGACCACCACGTAGTCGAGATCCTGCACCGGCACGCCTAACAGCCGGTCGCGCACCGCACCGCCGACCTCGTATATCTTCAACGCCGCTCCCTCATGGGGTGGCGGGCGCCGGGCAATACGGTTCGTCGTCGGCGACAAATTCCTTTTCGCGCAAAGCTTCGCGGATCCACGCCGCGACCGCCGCGGTCTCGGTGACGCGCGCGCAATAGGCGCGGGACCCGTCGGCGAGCGGCGGCTGGTAGGTGTTGAAGCGCATCACCACGGGTGCGAACATGGCGTCCGCCGCGGAGAATTCGCCGAACAGGTAGTCGCCGGCACCGGCGTGCCGCGTGCGCGCCTCGCGCCACAGCGATTCGATGCGCGCGATATTGGCCGCCACCTCCGCGTCCATTCCCTTGCCGACGTGGCGTGCGCGGATGTTCATCGGCATCAGGGTCCGCAGCGACCGGAAGCCCGCGTGCATTTCCGCGACCATGGAGCGCGCCATGGCGCGCGCGGCGGTGTCGCGCGGCCACACCGCACGCTCCGGAAACCACTCCGCCACCGATTCCATGATCGCCAGCGTGTCCCACACCGCGATCGACCCCGGTTGGCCGGCCGGTCCCTGCCAGCACACCGGCACCAGCTTAGACGGCGACAGCGCATCGATGCGGGCGGCCCACTCGTCGCTGTGAAACTTGAGCAGGATTTCCTCGAACGGGATGCCGAGCTGGCGCAGCAGCACCCACGGCCGCATCGACCAGGACGAATAATTCTTGTTACCGATAACCAGGGTCAGCATGACCAATCTCCAAAGTGGGTACTGCGGTCTAGCGAACGCCGACCTGTGCCGCTTGGGCGACCAGGTCGCTGCCGGTGCGCGCCGGCACGGTGCCGAGCAGCGTCTGCAATTTGACGCCGCGAACGCCGAGTCGCTGCGTGTAATACCAGGCGTTGACCATCACCTTTTTTACATAGTCGCGGGTCTCGTTGAAGGGAATCGTCTCGGCGTAGATGGCGCCGTCCAGCGCCAGGTCGCCGCGCCAGCGGCGGGCGCGGCCGGGGCCGGCGTTATACGCCGCCGTCGCCAGCAGCGGCATGCCCAGGTCGTCCAGCACGTGGCGCAGGTAGAACGAGCCCAATTCCAGGTTGACCGCCACGTCGTTGACCCGCTCGGGCCGGTAGCCCCTGATGCCGGTCTGTTTGGCCGCCCAGCGCGCGGTGGGCGGCATCAGCTGCATCAGGCCGCGAGCACCGGCACTGGAATGCGCGTCCGCCATGAAGCGGCTCTCCTGGCGGATCAGGCCGTACAGCCAGGCCTCATCGAGCTGCCGCGATTGCGCAAATTCATCCATCAGCTGGCGGTGCGGCATCGGGTAGCGCTGGTTGAAGTCGTGCACGCCGAGGGTACGGTCGGCGGCGCCGATCGATCGGTCCGGCAAGCCTGCCTCTAGTGCTAGCTGCGAGGCGGCCAGCAGGCGCGTATCGCTCAATTCACCCATGGCGAGATTCCATTCGCGCAATCCTTCCGGCTTCAGGCCCAGCCGGTACAGCTCAAGCGCACGTACCACGCCCGGCAGCTTGCGCACGGTTTCCAGATCGGCAGTCTGCACCGCCACACCTTGCCAGCTGATGGCGGGCTCGATGGCGAGTTCTTCGGCGGCGAGCAGGCCGTAGAAATGGCCCTCGCGCGCCAGCGATTCGCGTAGCGGCAAGGCGGCGGCCGGCTTGCCCGCTGCCGCATAGGCGCGCGCCAGCCAGTAGCGCCAGGCCGGTTCACGGCGTTCGGCCGGCGGCATCGCCTCGATCGTATCCCGCACCAGCGGCCAGGCTAGCGCTCGCAAGGCGGCGCGCACCTTCCAGGCGGCCTGGGTTTCCGAAAGCACGGCGTCCGCCGAGGCTTGCGAGGCCCGCGCAAAATAGCTCAGCGCCAAGGGGCGGTGCTGCATCGCAGCAGAGAGCGCAATTTGCGACCACGCAAACGCCCTGTCGTCGGCCGCCAAACCGCTGTCCCATTTACGCTGGATGGCGGCGGCGCGGTCGGCATCGCCGCGCGCGGCGCGACCGATGGCGAACAGGAACAATTCCACCGAGGCGGGCGACTTGGCGTCGGGCTTTTCGCGGTCGAGGAAGCGCCAGGCATCGAGCACCACCTGAGCGCTCTTGCGCTCGAACTGTGCCGGTACCGTCTTGATCAGGCCGGCGCTGCGCCGCGCATCGGCGATCAGGTTGGCGTCGAACAATTTGCGGATGCGTGGCCAGGTTTCCGCCGCGCCGATCGCGCCGTCGCCGATCAATTTGGCATACAGGTCGTAGCAAGGCGCCGGCGTGGCGCGCGCGGCCTTCCAGAAAGAGCGGGCCTCGTCGATAGCGGACACATCGCCGTGCTGCAGGCGAAAGCGCCAGGCGTGGCAGGAAATTTCGGCGTCGTCGATGGCGAGGTTTGGAATCCGCGCCTCGAACATTTCGACGGCATCGCGTCTTCCCAGCGCGCGCAACCATTCGCGCAACAAACCATCCGCATAGGGTGTTCCCCGATTCGCGTCGAGAAACGATGCGATCTGCGATTTCTCGGCGACCGCATAGTCGTCCGCCTTGCCGAGGTTCGCCAGCATGCGCCACGAGGTCACGTATCCGAGTAAGGGAAAACCTGAATCGATGCCGCGCAATCGGCTTTCCGCGGCTTGCACTTCCGCGATGCGATTTTTTGCGAAGGCATCCTGAGCCGTCAGAAAAGCGCGCTCGGCCGCGCTCAAATCGGGCGCGTTGTGCATCGCGGAAACGGGCGCATTTGCCGCCAGCGCAAAACAAAAC